>JBJKPH010000404.1:0-8578 GCA_046706585.1 Bacteroidales bacterium
GCTTCTAGACAGGTCGAGTTCCCCAGTGTTGTAGTATATAATGGCCATTGTAAGCAATGCCTCCATCCTGCCTCGCTTATCCCCCGTTGTTTCATAAGCCGACAACGCCATTGCAACTGACCCGAGAGCCTCGTCGAATCGCCCCATGGTAGCATATAGCTGACCCAGAACAAGGTTGGTCTCAGCCTGTGCATTGCGATTCTCGTTCTTCAGACTCTGGTCCATTCCGTCAGTAAGAATCAGAGCTCTTTCAAGGAATCTGACAGCCTGGTAATTATTCCCCCTGTAAATTTCAATCTTACCCAATTGCCTGATATCCTCAATAAAGTCCAGCCTGTTATTCTCAGCTGAATCAATTGAATAGGCTATGTTGACCTGTTCGGTAGCCTGATCATACCTGCCAAGCATTTCACAGGCATTTGCTATTTTTCTATGAACATCGGCCTCCATTGCCGGATTACGATATACACCAAGTTTTGCACTTTCGTCAAGCATCCGTTTGTAATGCCCGATGGCCTCTTCATACCTGTGCTCGTTAAAAGTCTGGTCGCCCATTTGTTGCTCCTGCGTGACCAGGATCGATGGGGTTGTACAATAACCCGGGAGAAAAGTTAATATAACCAGGATTATCTTCCAGTGGACGGCTGATTTTCTGTTAAGGGAACATCCGGGTTTATTCATATCGGCAGATTAGAAGGTATATTGTACCAGAAGAATGTACAGGGGGTCGGCAGAGACATTACGACCCATAACAGGGAACCTGACCGCCTCGGCCAGTCTTATCCTCTTTATCTGGAATACCAGCCTGCCTTCATAGGAGACAGCCCAGTTTGTAAACAGGTCGTCGGGTGATACGTTTTCCTGCTCTCCCTTCCAATTGTAAAAATAGTTCGCCTCATTGGCAATGGCTATCCAGTCATTCAGGTGAAAATTGAAACTTAGCCCTAAATTCAAACGGTCGCCCGATTTGAATTCCGATTCTTCGGTGTCCATGGCATTGAACATCTTGCTGCCGGGGAAATGATAGAGGTAACTGATATAGGCAATATAAGAATATGGATACCGTATCTTTTTTGCCCTGAGTTCCCCTGAAAGTACATACTCTCCGTAACCGGCAGGCAGCTTATAATCATAATTACCTTTAATGTCAGTGGGATTCTTCTCGCCCGTAGGTATGGTCAGATCGAGAGAACCTGTTAGTGATGGGAAGGATACACTTTCCTTAAGGAACTGGTACCTCGAACTGAAGCTGATATCACCCAGCCCGTTCCCTTTCAGATCCCAGCTGTTCTCGTAGTTTATTTCGTTACCCGGGTCAAGCCAAACCTGAAAATAGTTCCTAACCTCATTTCCATAAGGAAGCCAGAATTCAACAGTCAGTCTGTCGGTTACTCCATACTGTGCCAGGAGCATAAACGACCACGACGATGCCCATGCACTTTCGGGGAAATATGTTTTATTATTTTCGTTGTTGAAATACTTGTCCACAGCACCAAAGGAAGTCACAAGACCCACCCTCAGGAATCCTTTCCAGAGTGTTGGCGGTTCAGTAATAATGGTCTGTTGTTTTAGGTCAGACGGCAGGATGACTTCCTCATTCTGACCTGCTATAGTTGCCGAGACCGATATCAGTATGCTTATTATTACTAATTTTTTCATAAAAGTAAGTTTATCGGGTGAAGGGCATCATGTTGAAACTAAAGGATGTAAGAATAAAGAACGGGGCATCAACAGCATGTCCTGAAACTGCAAATCCTGCCACCTCGCTTAGTCTTACCAGTGGAGATACCTGTATTTCAAGGCCTGGCTGAAGGTATATCAGGCCGTTCTCTGGATTGGCATACTTTATTCCATACTGTTCGGTCCAGCCGCCTGATTCAGAGCTGCTGTTTAATCCGCAGTAAAGATCCAGCCATCCTGTGGCCTGATAGTGTAATGATGCATAGATATCTATCCTTGCAGGAGGCATATAAGTATACGATTCCTGGTTATATATGAACTTTTCATTCACCAGGGTCTCATTCCAGCGAATACTACTTCCCTCTTTCATTGGTGAAAAGATCGCCCCTGAGGCAAAGAGGGTAACCTTGTTTGCTGTTAATCTTAAGCAGGCAGATGTATTCCAAACAGGCACACCGGTGCCGTTATTATTGTTGTAATGATAGTTGATCAGTGCCGACAGTCCGCCCAGGGGTTGGTAGGTATGTGCAGGCTCGTCGGGTTCATGTCTGGCAGTCGGAACCGATATGCCATTTTCAACTGCAAGATCAAAGTTGTCAATAGCAAAAGGTAAGCTAAGGGTCAGCCAGAGCCTGAGATCTTCGAATCCCTTGAATTCAGTAAGTTCATTAACTGATATATAATCAGGTCCGCTGATATAGTTTATGGTCTTTCCCCTTATCCCTTGTTTAAACCAGTTCATTTCTGCCCCTGCCTCAAGGAATTCAAGTATACCGTAACGGAGGTTAAACCTGTAGCTATGTATTACAGAGGCACTGCCATCTTCTTTAAGGCCGATCTTTTCTCCGTCGGGATCATATGATTTGGTCCTGATCGAGAAACTATAGCCCGTGTTTAACTGGAGTTGCCCCATGTGCATTGAAACAGGCCTTTTGCTGAATGGCTCAGTAAGGATTGAATACTTGTCGCTGCCGGTTGTTGATTGTCCTTTAAGGGACAATGTGGCCGGAATAAATGCTACAATCAGTATTGTTAAAATGATCTTCTTCATAGCTGAATAATTTAGAATTTAACCGGTAGTGAGTATTTCGCCACCCCACTGCCGAAAGTGCCAACCCATATGTTACCTGAGCGGTCAGCAACGATAGCTTCCAGATCATCATTCGGGAATCCTTCATATTCTTTGAATGATTGCATGGTTACACCGTCATATCTTATCAGGCCATGAAACCATGTGGCTATCCAGATGTCTCCTCCTGCATCTTCGCAGATATCAACCATGAATTCATAGTTCATCCCGTTAAACAGCGAAAGGTGTTTAAATACACCACCCTCGGAATATGTAAGTGATGTACCGCCACCTGTTCCGATCCACATTCTGTCCTTACTGTCGAGATAAAGCGACCATATAACATCCTCTGTTAATCCATCGAGAGAACTTTTCCAGTCCCAGCTTGAACCGTTCCAGATAGTAATACCCATGTTGGTCCCGAACCAGATCCTTCCAAATTCATCTTCTTCGATAGTATTGACAGTATTGAGATCTTCGACCGGCCAGTCTGCCCCTGTGTAAAATCCCGTACCGTCATAGTAAAGAAAACTCTCACCTTCCGTTCCTATCCATACCCAACCGTTACGGTCCTTTTTCAGGGAAAGGATCTTGTAAACAACATTTGGGTCCTGGAAATAATACCATACCGATCCGTCCACCAGAAATGATATCCCGTCATTGGTACCGAACCACATGTCACCGTTGGCATCCTGTTCAATACAATTCACATAATTGTTAAGAATACCACTGTTGGAAGTATTGTACGTGATCCAGTCATCCCCGTTATAGAAGGTGACTCCCTGCCCGTTTACAGCTACCCAAAGGTTATCATTTTTATCAACGAATACATCATTGATATAATCTCCGGGCAGAACATTTCCTGAATTAAATACTTCCCATTTACCAGTTGACTTCGGGTCGAGCAGGTCGTATTCTTTCTGGCACGACATTGTTGAAATAGCCAAAATGATCGCAGCCAGGGAAACAATTTTATATCTCATAGATAAATAATATGTTAAACCGGTCATTTTGGTTAAAATTATGATTTTAAGGAATTCAAATCAAATAAAATCTGCAATCTCCACCTGCTAAATGATTTGACCTGTGTAAAGTGTTTCTCCAAGTGATTTTGTTTTATTATATTGGCAAACATTGAATTTGTATAATATTTTATTTACAATAGGTACATCATTAAAAAGCGATCTGAAAATGAGAATATTGAGAAAGTATATTACAATAGGGATATTAATAGCAGCAACAACAGGTGTTTATGCTCAGGACTGGCCGCAGTATTTCGGACCAACCAGGGATGGAGTTTCCACTCAGAGGAATGTCCTGAGGACATGGCCTGAAAATGGTCCTGATGTGCTTTGGACTGTTGATATTGGAAGAGGTTATGGCGGACCGGTGATAAAGGATGGGAAGGTGTACCTGCTTGACAGGGATGATGAGGTTGGTGACAAACTGAGGTGCTTTGATCTTTGCGATGGTAAAGAACTCTGGAGTTTTGCCTACGATGCACCTGGTTCGGTTCAGTATCCCGGAACGAGAAGTGTACCCACTGTTGACGGAGACAGGATTTATTCATGCGGCCCATACGGGGATATGTACTGCGTAGAGATATATACGCATCAGCCTTTATGGAACAAGAATATCTGGAAGGATTTTGGAGGTGATAAAATTCCGACATGGGCAATTACCCAGTGTCCTCTGATATATGACAGTCTGGTTATTGTTGCCTCTCAGGCACCAGGGGCCGGCGTTGTCGCTTATAACAAGGTAACCGGGGATCTTGTATGGCAAACTCCACCAATCGGGAGAGCAGGGTATGTCAGCCCGTCACTGGTAAAAGTTGGCAGTGAAGACCATGTTGTTATGATATGCGCATCACAGGGACGTGGTGAAAATGCGTCAGGAGGGAAAGTAGTCGGAATAGATCCGCATACAGGTAATATGTTGTGGGAATATAATAACTGGCAGTGCAGTATTCCTGTGCCTGCTGCTGTTGATGCCGGTGATGGAAAAGTTCTCATTACAGGCGGTTACGAGGCCGGTTCGGCAATGATCCGGGTCACTAAGAACGAAGATGAGAGTTATAGTGTTACAGAACTTTATAAGAACCTGGAGTTTGGGGCACATACACAGCAACCTGTTTTTTATGATGGTTATTTTTATGCCCAGTACTCGACAAATGAAAGAAAAGACGGACTTGCCTGCATGAGTATCGATGGCGAGGTGAAATGGAAGACCAAAAGAGATCCGTCGTTCGATAAGGGAGGGATCATTGTTGCTGACGGATTGCTTATTTGTACTGACGGACGAACAGGGCTCTATCTTGTAGAACCTGATTCTGCGGCTTTTCATCCGGTTGCATTTTATGATGCGCTTAAGGAAGAAGTGGTTACATCTGAAGAAGGGCAGACTACATCCAGACCACGGGCTGTTCAGAACTGGGCTCCGCTGGCAATTTCTGACGGGAAACTCCTGATCCGCGACCAGAGCAGGATGATGTGTGTAAGGATAGCTGAGTAATTAGAGCATTCGCTTAAGTTATCCCAGCTCTTACCTTTTCAGCCGAAGCTAATGCGAAGGCTGTCTCTCGCTCTCGCTCTCACTCTCACTCTCACTCTCATTTGTACCCGGAGTGGGAATCGAACCCACACGGTATTGCTACCACTGGTGTTTGAGACCAGCGCGTCTACCAATTCCGCCATCCGGGCTTATATAAATGAACTAATTACTACAGTAAAATTTCATCCGATAATAAAAGATACTATTTCTTTTATTCCGGATGGCGGAAGCCACCACACTTACTGGCTCCTCGCTAAATCAGTCCCCCGGACTGATTCTTAACGCTCGGCCCTGCCATCCGGGCTTATATCAAAGATCCAAATCCTGCAGGTATTAATATCATCCGTTTACCGGATGATTTAATCTCAGGGAATGCGAAAATAATTAAAATGTTCGTGGCTGCAAAGAAATAAGTTCGGGCTTGCACCGGTAGTTATTCTTCATTCATTAATGTGCGTGCTGCATTAACGATCCCTTCGCTGTCGAAACCGCATTCACCTGCAAGTTCTTCCTGGGTTCCCTGCTCAACGAAATAATCGGGTATGCCCAGCCTGGTCACCCTGGCATTATACCTGTTATCGCTCATAAATTCGATCACGGCCGATCCGAATCCGCCTTTCAGCATCCCGTCCTCTACGGTTATCACACGGCTAAAGTTCCTGAAAATATGGTGGAGTGCATTCTCGTCAAGAGGTTTTACAAACCTCATATCCCAGTGCTCGGCACTTATATTGTCCTTAATAAGAATTTCCGATGCTTCAACGACGAAGTTTCCGGGGTGACCGATGCTTAGAATAGCCAGATCTTTTCCTTGCCTGATCCTTCGGGCTTTCCCTATTTCTATCTCGCAAAACGGCTCCTGCCACTTGCTGAACATTCCCTGCCCCCTGGGGAACCTGATACTGAAAGGACCCCTGTTTTTCTCAAGCTGTGCGGTATACATAAGGTCTCTTAGCTCTATCTCGTTCATGGGAGCAGTGACAACCATATTGGGTATTTCGCGCATAAAAGCGAGATCAAAGAAACCATGATGCGTTGCTCCGTCTGATCCAACAAGTCCGCCCCTGTCAAGGCAAAAGACAACATGGAGGTTCTGAAGTGCAACATCATGAATAACCTGGTCGTAAGCCCTTTGTATGAATGATGAATAGATATTGCAGAAGGGAATCAGTCCTTCTGCTGCCAGGCCGGCTGAGAAGGTTACAGCATGTTGTTCTGCTATTCCCACATCGAAAGTGCGATCGGGCATCTCTTTCATCATTATATTGAGCGAACAACCGGTTGGCATTGCCGGAGTAATACCCACTATTTTTTCATTCCTGCGGGCCAGTTCAAGGATTGTCAACCCAAAAATATCCTGATACTTCAGCGGTTTGGGCCCTTCGTCGGCAGACTTAATAAATTCTCCCGTGGCAATATCAAATTTTGAAGGGGCATGAAAACGGGTCTGGTCCCGCTCGGCGGGAATTTACCCTTTACCTTTCTTAGTAATGCAATGCAGTAATTTTGGCCCGGGTATCCTTTTCATATCGTTGAGAACCCGTGTGAGGTACATGACATCATGCCCGTCGATTGGTCCGAAGTACCTGAAGTTCATTGCTTCGAACAGGTTTGAATGTTTAAGCAGTGTACTCTTAATACCATTCTCGAGTTTAGATGCCAGTTGCTGGGCATTGGGTCCCAGTTTGCTTATCATACCGAGAATATTCCAAACCTCATCCTTGAACTTATTGTATGTTTTACTGGTGGTTACATCCAGCAGATATTCCTTCAGGGCCCCGACATTGGGATCGATAGCCATATTATTGTCATTCAGAATAACAAGAATATCAGTTTTTTCAATACCTGCATTGTTCAACCCCTCAAAAGCAAGACCGGCTGTCATGGCACCATCCCCGATCACAGCTACGACCTTTCTGTCTTCATGCTTCTGTTCTGCAGCTTTAGCCATTCCCAGAGCAGCCGAAATTGAAGTGGATGAATGTCCGACACCAAAAGCATCATATTCACTTTCCGACATTTTAGGAAACCCGCTAATGCCTTTATATCTCCTGTTTGTTTGGAAAACTTCCCGTCGTCCCGTAAGTATCTTATGCCCATATGCCTGGTGCCCAACATCCCAGATGATCCTGTCATACGGTGTATTGTAGACATAATGGAGTGCAACGGTAAGTTCAACCACGCCAAGGCTTGCCCCGAAATGACCGGGATTTGAACTGACAATATCTATAATGAACTGACGTAGTTCGTCACTCAGGGTTATAAGCTCCTCCGGTTTGAGCTTACGAAGATCATCAGGTGATGCAATATTGTTTAATAGTTCGTACATTAATGTCTGATGACAACGTGCCGCAGGCAAAGATATAAATATTATTACTTTACATTTCGTTTATCGGAACAGGGATTTTCTTATTTTTGCCTTATCCCGGAATAAGCCGGGAAATGTAAAAAGGTCTAACAATATTGCAATCTAAATAAAAATATACTGTGCCATGAAGTTACGCACCTGGTTATTAACATTACTTATTGTCCCCGGGATATTTATTACTTCCTGCGTCCCCGGCGGGAAATACAAAACACTTCACGGGAGAAGTGTTGACTATATGAATGAAAGGGATGAACTTAAGATCGAGAACCTTGATCTTTCGATGGCTAACAGGGAAATGGAGGCTAAGCTAAAGGGAATAAATGAGGAGATAGCCGCCATGGAAGAGAATAAATCTGCCCTTGAAGATGAAATTGCCACGGAAAAAAATGAATATGCCTCACTCAACAACAGGTATCTCGATTTGCAGAAGGCCCAGGAAGACCTGATCAGGGGTAATAATGCAGAAACGAGAAGATTGCTTAAGGAATTGCAGGATGCACAGGCAAATCTGCAGACCAAGGAAGATCTGTTGAGGCAGTTACAGCAGAATATGGAAGTCAAGAAAAGTGAACTCGATCAGTTGAGCTATGAACTGGATAAGAGAAATGAGAGGCTGAACGAACTTGAAAAGATACTGGAAGCACAAAAGGCGGCTGTGAATGATCTGAAGAAAAAGGTGTCGGATGCCCTTTACGGTTTCGAAGGTGCAGGTCTTACCGTAACGATGAAGAACGGCAAGGTATATGTTTCACTGGATGAGCAGTTGTTATTCCGTACAGGTAGTTATAATATTGATGCAAAGGGGAGGGAAGCGATAAAAAAACTTGCATCAGTACTTGAAAAGAACAGGGATATTCAGGTAACCATCGAGGGGCATACTGATAATGTACCTTATATATCTTCAGGCG
>JBJKPH010000405.1:0-8697 GCA_046706585.1 Bacteroidales bacterium
CGATACTGATGATAGTCCTGGGGATCATTCTTCTGGGAATCATCTCCTTCGGCAAATTGGGAACAGACCTGTTCCCTGATCTTAACAATCCCAGGATTTATGTTGAGATCAAAGCAGGTGAGCGCCCCCCCGAGGAGATGGAAAAACAGTTCGTCGATCAGATCGAATCAATAGCAATGCGCCAGAGAGATGCGATCAACGTGTCGAGCATCTCCATGACAGGTACGGCACAGATCATTGTTGAATACGCATGGAATAAGGATATGGATGAAGCCTTCCTTGACCTGCAGAAAGATGTTAGCTCATTCAGCCAGAATGCCGACCTCGATGAATTCAACATAACACAGTATGATCCAAATGCTTCCCCGGTAATGATAATCGGCCTGACCCATGAAAGGATCACCGATATGGATGAATTGAGACAGGCGGCAGAAAATTATGTAAGGAACGAACTTATACGCCTCGAAGGCGTGGCCGATGTGCAGTTGTCGGGACAGGAGGTAAGTGAAGTTGTTATCAAGACCAACCAGTACATGCTGGATGCATATGGTCTGACGACAGGCGATATAGCCCAGCAGATAGCCAGCTATAACAGGAATGTATCAGGAGGATCGATAACTGAGCTGGGGCTTAGGTATACTGTAAAAGGTGTAAGCGTTATTAAACAGGCAGAGGATCTCAAAGACATTATTCTGGGATTCAGGCAGATAACCCCGGGCGAGCAGGCAACGAACTCCGGAGGATCAGACGCCTCAGAGCGAACGCCGGTTCACCTGCGCGATGTTGCAGAGGTCATCATTGAAAACAAAGAGCCCGAGAATATTGTCACAATTAACGGGGAAAGATGTATTGGTCTGTCAATTTACAAAGAACCCAGGTACAACACCGTAAAGGCTGTTGAAGAGATAAACAGTACTCTCAAAGACCTTGGGAAAGCCCTGCCCGGCTACCATTTTACGACTGTCCAGGACCAGGGCCGCTTTATTGACAACGCCATAAATGAAGTTAAAAGCAGTGCGCTTATAGGTATCCTTCTTGCAGTATTTGTTCTCTTTATTTTCCTGAGGAGGATAGGAACAACACTGGTGGTCAGCATAGCGATCCCTATCTCGATCATCGCTACTTTCAACCTGATGTATTTCAATCATCTCACCATCAATATTATGACGCTCGGGGGACTTGCCCTGGGAGCGGGTATGCTTGTTGACAATGCGATTGTGGTACTGGAGAACATTTTCCGTAACCACGAATCGGGGATGAGCATAAAGGAATCGGTAATAACCGGAACGGCACAGGTGGGAGGAGCAATAACCGCATCAACAATTACGACCATTGTAGTATTTCTTCCTATAGTATACCTTCATGGTGCTTCGGGAGAGATGTTCAAAGACCAGGCATGGACAGTGGCCTTCTCACTGTTGTCATCGCTTTTCGTGGCGATACTTGTCATTCCCCTGCTGGTAAAAACCTTTTTTCATGATAAGAATGACAAAACCGAACCTGTTGAATCGGTTAAGTTAAACTGGTACTCATCGCTGCTAAAGAGGATCCTTAAAAGAAAAGGGATGGTTATCACAGGGACTATTGTCCTGCTGGGTGCCACTCTCCTTGTTATACCAAAAGTGGGGAGTGAGTTTATGCCAAAGACAGAATCTCCCGAGTTTCTTGTCAACATTAAGCTTCCCGAAGGTACACAGCTCGAAAGAACTGCCGAAACGGTTAAGGAGATGGAAGGAATGATACGATCGCTGCTGGGCGACCGGGTTGAAATGATCTATTCCCATTCCGGTGCCTCAACAACTACAGGAGGAAATGAATCGGATATCTTTGAAAAAGAGAATACTGCTGTAATAAAGGTATTCCTGACCGAGGAAAATGCCAAAATGGCCGACCAGGCTATAGCCCTGATAAACAGCAAAACAGGAAACACTCCGGGAATTGAGGTCAGTTTCAGTCGCGAAGAGTCGGCGTTACAGTCATCTCTCGGCACCGAGGTAGCCCCGTTTGTAGCCGAAGTAAGAGGGGAAGATCTTGAAGAAGTAGAAAAGATAACCGGTGAGGCAAAAGAGATACTCGGAAATGTCGATGGCCTGTACAATATTACTACCTCACTCGATGAAGGATCACCCGAAGTGGATATAATGATCGACAGGTTCAGGGCAAGCTATTACAACGTTTCAGTGGATGCTATTATAAGCTATATACAGTCATTCCTTTCGGGTTCCAACGCCGGTCAACTGGATCTGAGCGGTGAGCTGAAGGATATTACCGTTAAACTTGACGAAGTGCCCCTCTCAAGGCTGCAAAACCTGATCATCACAACGGCAAACGTTTCGGTTCCATTAAGTGAACTGGCAACTATTGACGTTGTGAATTCACCCAGGGAGATCACGCGTAACAACCAGAACAGAACAAGCTACATATATGCGATGACAGATGATGCTATTCCATTCGACCAGTTGGTCAGGAAAAGCGAGGAGATGTTATCGGCTATTCCGCTTAAGGCTGATTACAGGATAGAAGTCACAGGTGAGGAACTGAAACGAAAGGAGTCGATGGCAAACCTCACATTTGCACTTCTTCTTTCAATTATACTGGTATATATGGTCCTTGCCTCGCAGTTTGAGTCACTACTGCACCCGTTTGTAATATTACTCACAATACCTCTTGCAGGGGTTGGAACTGTCTGGACATTCCTGGCTCTTGGCAAATCATTCAACATGATGGCCTATATTGGATTGATAATGCTTGCCGGTATAGCGGTGAATGATTCCATAATCCTGATCGACCGCATCAACCAGCTGAGGGCAGGGGGAATGTCAAGGTACGATGCGATCATTTCGGCAGGTGCCCAAAGGGTCAGACCAATTATTATGACCAGTCTGACAACAATTCTCGCTCTTTTACCCCTTACATTCGGTATAGGTGAAAGTTCTGCCCTGAGGTCACCAATGGCGCTGGCTGTAATCGGGGGACTGATTACTTCAACCATACTTACCCTGGTAGTAATACCATGTTTTTACTGGGTCCTTGATTCAGTCAGGGACTCTTTCAGAAAAGAAAAGATTAACTGACAGTAACCCGGTGCCTAAATGGATTTCATAATAAAAAGAAAGACCCTCATAAGTATGCTCTTCATCGGGCTTACGCTGCTCGGTTATGTTTCTTACAACAGGCTGTCAATGGAATTACTGCCAGCCACCCAGTTACCAACACTTCTTGTTCAGGTGAGCTCAGCAGTTGAGCTTGATCCTGACTACATTGAAAAGCAGGCAGTGAT
The DNA here is from genome assembly GCA_046706585.1 of Bacteroidales bacterium. Classification (GTDB taxonomy): domain Bacteria; phylum Bacteroidota; class Bacteroidia; order Bacteroidales; family VadinHA17; genus JBJKPH01. The sequence goes on from JBJKPH010000405.1 coordinate 3,281, forward strand.
CCCGGTTGAAGGAGCAATAAGCACTCTTGAAAATGTTGAAAAAATAGAATCAACCATTTCAAACAGGAGCGGAACAGTTACTATTTATTACCAGCAGGGTGCCGACCTGAAATATGCTTACCTGAAACTGCAGGAAAAGGTAACACTGCTCTCATCAACACTGCCCGAGGAGTTTAACCTGAACCTGGTAAGGATTGACCTCGATCAGGTTAACAGTATGTTCATGGACCTTCAGGTACGGGGCTCGGGAAGTGCCGACAGGATAAGGAATATTGCCGACAGGGATATTACACCGGTCCTGGAGAATATCGACGGCATTGCCGGCGTGGAAGTTTATGGGGGACGCGAAAGTTCTATTGAGGTACGGCTTGATGAAGAGGCTTGTCGCGCCAATAATATTACCATGAACCAGGTAAGGTCGCTCCTCTCCTCAAATTCAAGGGATAAGGTTTTTACCGGCAGGGTTATTGAAAATGAAAAAACATTGTATGTCAATGTTTCGGCTGAATATACAGATGTTTCCCAGATAGGTAATATCATAGTAAAACAGGATGGACCTGTATTGCTTAAGGATATCGCGCAGATATTCTTCGGAGTGAAGGATGAGACATCGTACAGCAGGGTTAACGGGCAGGAGGCCGTTACCCTGAGCCTTGTTTACGACAACCAGGCAAATCTTATCGATCTGTCACACAAGACCCTGAAGATCATTAATGATCTAAATAATACCCTGGCATCATCTGACGTACGGATAGTTGTACAGAACAACAACGCCGAGATAATGGAGAGTAATATCAACCAGATCATCAAGCTGGCTATCGTGGGCGGACTTCTGGCTGTTCTTATCCTCTGGTTCTTCCTCAGGAACTTAAGGCTGGTAATGATAATAGGCATTGCTATCCCGGTAAGCGTATATACAGCATTTAATTTCTTCTATGCGGCGGGAATAAGCATAAACAGTCTGACACTGGTAGGTATGGCACTTGCCATTGGAATGCTGATAGATAACTCGGTAGTAGTACTTGAAAACATTTACAGGCTGGCAGGTACGGGTAAGACACCAGATGAGGCGGTGAAACAGGGTACCAGGGAAGTGATCAGGGCAGTTATAGCCGCAACCATCACAACCGTTGTTGTATTTATTCCTTTCATCTTCACAGATAACTTTCTTATACGGATACTCGGCAAAAATATAGCTGTATCGATCATCTCGACACTTCTGGTATCACTTGGTGTTGCCCTTTTCCTTATACCAATGGCAACCCACTATCTTATTTCCAGAACAGGACGTTCAAATACGGAGATATATAAGAAACTATCGCTTCATAACAGGATGATCCAGTCGTATCTGCTGATACTGAAAGCGAGTATGCGAAAACCTGCAGGAACAATTATCGGGGCTCTGGCGATATTCTTTGCTGCCCTGGTTATTAGTCTTGGATCAAGCATGAACTCAACGGATGAGGTCGAGACGAACAGTTTCAGGCTAAATGTGACTATGCCCGGCGGATCGACACTTGACAAAACCGATGCGGTTGTTTCTGATATCGAATCAAGGCTTGCATCCATCCCCGAAAAAGAAGATGTGATCGCAAGGGTTGAGGAAGGGCAGGCTACCGTAACAGTAAACCTTTCGGAAGAATGGGAAAAGGAAAGCGACAGGAAACTCGAAGAGATAAAGACTGACATTGAGGATAAAGTTCACAACATCAGGGAGGCAGATATATCTATGGAGGATATATCATCAGGTGGAACCTATTCTGGTGGTGGAGGCATGTCGGGTTCAAACCCGGGTGATAGTTTCAGCCGTATGCTCGGAATAGGAACCCAGAGCGAAAGTATTATTATTAAGGGACAGGATTTCGAAAAGATGCAGAATCTCGCCGAAGACCTGCAGTATTATATGGAAGATCTGTCGACCATCAGCAGGGTCAACCTTAATATTCAGCAAAACAGACCCGAAGTGCAATTGCTTTTCGATACCGAACTGATGAGTCGAAACAACATAACACTGGGCAATGTATCTCAGGAACTGGGTTCATTCACCCAGGAATATTCATCGGGAGTTACTTTCAGGCAGGGAACCGACGAATACGATATTGTCATCAAATATGACAAACCCGAAGAAGAGCTTAACCAGGATAAGACACTCGACGACCTCAAGAAATTGCAGGTATCGGGCACTGCAGGCAATGTAATGGAGGTTGAGGAATTGGCGGGTATAGTGCTCTCGTCGGGGCCCGGGAATATACACCGTGAGAATCAGGAAAAGAGCATTACGCTTACCTACAGTTTTTCACAGGAGATAACCGACTCTAAACCGCTCCTTGAGAGTGCCAGGGAGGAGGTCGACGACCTTATCTCGGGAATGATAATACCGTCTGGGGTTGCCGTTGAGGTAGTACACGAAGAAAATGACCTGGCCGGCTTCCTGAAACTCTTCCTGATAGCTTTTATTTTGATCTATATGATCCTGGCCGCTGTCTTTGAATCATTCACAACACCGGTGGTACTGATGTTCTCAATCCCTCTGGCAGCACTTGGTTCACTTATTGCCCTTATCCTTACCGGAAATTCGCTTTTGAATATAAATACCCTTACGGGATTGCTGATACTCCTGGGCGTTGTGGTAAACAACGGTATTATTCTTATCGACTATTCGAATATACTCATGAAAAGGGGGTACCGGCGGTCAAGGGCTCTGATGATGGCCGGGCTCGCAAGGGTACGTCCAATAATCATTACTGCTCTTACAACCATAGTAGCACTGCTTCCCCTGGCATTGGGAAAATCAGAATTTGTTTCATCAATCGGAGCCTCATTTGCCATTACTGTGATAGGCGGACTGACTCTCAGCACACTGCTTACACTCGTATTTATACCAACCTTCTACAGCGGACTTGAAAATTCATTATCATGGCTCTTTTCGCAGAAACGAATTGTGCAGGTAATTATGGCAGTGGCCTTCATAATTCTTGTCATAGTCAGCATATTGTATATCAACAAACTGATATGGAGGATCATCGCAATAATCCTTGAGTTAATTCTTGTCCCGGCCTCAGCATGGTTCTTACTTACCAGTCTCAAGAAAGCCAGGGAAACGATAATACCGGCAGGTGATCCGATCACTATAGTGATAAGGAGCCTTGTCAAGATCTACGACAGGGACAGCCGGTTCCAGAGGGAATGGAAGGCAGGGAAAAAGATCAGGGAAAGATCAGGTGAAGAAACACCTCCGAAATCATTTGGTGAGCTTGCTCAGTCACTCTGGCAATTACCTGTTCTTGGATTCTCACTCTACCTTACTTACTTCTACCTCGAATCGGGTTTCTGGATATTTATTTTCAGTGTAATTACATGGTTCCTGCTGATGATGCTCTGGTCTCCACTGTCAAGCCTGATCAGTGCAAAAGCAAAGGGGAAGTTCATTAAACTGGTACACAGGGCCACTGACCGCCTGATCTTCTGGGCAGTTCCCTTTCTGAATCTGGTGATCTGCCAGGCCAAATGGCATAATATTGCAGCCGTTATTGTAGTGGGAGTGCTTTGGTATACCGGACTGGTTATTTATTCAACCGGGCAATACCTTAACCGCAAATCGGTTGACATATACAGGCTTAAGGGTAAGTTCAGGAATATCAGGAAAGCCTATTTCAGGATCGTACTCTCCATTCCGGTAATAGGCAAAACAAGAAAACCGTTCAGGGCTCTCAGCGGGGTATCGATGGAGATAGGACAGGGTATGTTCGGGCTCCTGGGACCCAACGGTGCCGGAAAGACAACTCTTATGCGAATAGTATGCGGCATTCTGGAACAGAGTTACGGAAAAATTTGGATCAATGGCCTTGATGCAAATGAAAAACGTGAAGAGTTGCAGGGACTGATCGGCTATCTGCCCCAGGAATTCGGGGCATATGAAAATATGACCGCCTGGGAGTTTCTTCAGTACCAGGCAATGCTCAAGAATATCACCGATGCTGAAACAAGGAATGAACGCGTTCTATATGTGCTCAGATCGGTTCATATGGAAGAGCGGATGAATGAAAAGATAGGCTCCTATTCGGGGGGTATGAAGCAGAGGATCGGGATAGCCCAGATATTGCTGCACCTGCCACGTATACTTGTAGTTGATGAACCCACTGCCGGTCTTGATCCCAGGGAAAGAATAAGGTTCAGGAACCTTCTAGTCGAGCTTAGCAGGGAGAGGGTAGTGATATTCTCAACACATATTATCGAAGATATATCAAGCTCATGTAACAAGGTTGCAGTACTCGATAAAGGTGTATTAAGGTACCTGGGGCATCCTTCGGATATGGCAAAGTCTGCACAGGGACATGTCTGGCAGTTCCATCTCTCACCCGAAGAGTTCAGAAAGGTATCCGAAGAAAAACTGATAGTACATCATATGTCTGAAAAAGGCTCTATAAGGGTAAGATGTATCTCGGAAAAAATACCTTACGAGAATGCTGTCGAAGTTACTCCGAACCTTGAAGATGCCTATCTGTGGTTGTTACGCAAATCAAAATTCAAGTAATCAATGGGAAAGCCCGGGAAAATATCGAATACAGCAATTATAGTCTTAAGGATGATAACCTATAACCTGAAAATTATTTTTGCCAGCAGGTTCATCTGGTTCCTTCTCGGAGCCATTACATTCTATATAGGCCTCTCTGTTATATATGTATTCAGCGAAGACATCTCACGTGTCGAAGACCTTTACGGTATATTTGTCTTCTGTGGCCTTCTGCTGGTATTCTATCCCACAGTGTTCGGCATACAGAACGACCAGGATGCCAGAACCCTGGAGATACTTTTCGGCATCCCCGACTATCGCTACAAGGTATGGCTTGTAAGAATGATACTGATCTATATCATTGCTTTCATAATAATAACTGTATTCGTGCTGCTATCGTCATACCTGGTAATAAAAATGCCGGTAATCACAATAACCTACCAGGTACTCTTCCCGGTGTTCTTCCTGGGAGTAATGGCATTTATGATCTCACCACTCGTAAGGAATGGAAACGGAACTGCCGTACTTATGATAATCTTCAGCCTCTTCTTCCTTATTCTCCAGGATCCACTGTCAAGGAGTAAATGGAATGTTTTCCTCAATCCTTTTAAAATTCCGGAAAATGTGACCGAGACTGCATGGAATACAATTGTGTCCAATAACCGGCTGATACTTCTGATCACAACAATTCTTTTCCTGCTTACCGGATTATATAACCTGCAAAAACGAGAGAAATTCATTTAGACAGGGGCACTTATATACCCCTGACCGCCACTAAATTGTTTTGTTAATTCAATTAATTGTTGTAATTTTGCCCCCGATTGAGGGGTAGATGACTTCTTAGGGGACCAGAGTCCCCTATTTTATTATTAATAAACTGTAATGATCGAGAAAGGCGAGATAA
>JBJKPH010000406.1:0-2904 GCA_046706585.1 Bacteroidales bacterium
TCTCGGACGCCATCACGACTTGCTTATGGCAAACGTGTTTGCCCAGGCAGAGGCACTTGCTTTTGGCAAGACATCTCAGGAAGTCATGTCAGAGGGTACACCTGCATGGCTTGCGCCAAACCGGCCATTCCGGGGAAATCGTCCGACGAGTACTATCATAATCGACCGGTTGACTCCTGAGACCCTGGGAAAGCTTGTTGCCCTGTATGAACACAGTGTCTTCACTCAGGGGGTTATATGGAACATTGACTCATTTGACCAATGGGGAGTTGAACTGGGGAAAGCGCTTGCTGCACAAATCATCCCTGAACTTGAGGAGGGATCACATTCTCAAAACACCCATGATAGTTCCACAGCTAATCTTATAAAACGCTATGTCAGGTATAAAAAAATATCTCGTAAACCTTAAATCAATCACTTTTTAATTTAAGGAAAATAGAACATAAGCATGAAAATCACGAGGCAATATTAACGGAAGGGAAAATATAGTCTTTGATCTTCCTGAAGGTAGCATTGTGTATGGGGATAGTTTATATTGCCGAAACGCATTCATGCGTTTACCGTTGTTGGGTTGATCAAGGTAATTTTCTGTATATTCGTCTTTACAATAAATGAGATGACATAAAACAAACAAATAAAAAAATGAAGATCAATTCATTGCTCCTTAATTTCTGTCTGTTGGCAGTGATGTTTATTACCGATGCCTCTGCACAGCAAAAGAAACCACGTATAGGAATTGCCGGAATACAGATTGAAAACAGCGTTTTTATGCCCAACCGGCAGGCTATAACAGGGAGGAAGCTTTCTTTACCAGCTTATCTTAGTAAGGATTCCGTTATGGGTCAGTCTGCAACCTGGCTTCCTTCTTTAGTTGGCAGAGGCAGCGGACGAGGGCCGGTAACCAGAGAATCATTTGAGGTTTTTGTTGATAGTGCGCTTGAGATAATCCGGAGAAACATGCCTTACGATGCATTCTGGTTTTACAATCATGGGGCTTGTAGTGTTGATGGTGTTGATGATCCGGAGGGGGAATTTATGGAGAGAGTAAGGGCTGTGATAGGTAATGACGCCCTTGTCACAACAACTATGGATCTCCACGGAAACGTCTCCTGGCGTGTGGCTCTCTACTCCGACCTTATTACCACATATCGTAAAGCTCCTCATGATGATGCAGTTGAATCACATCGTCGTGGCGTGGTTAATCTGCTTGAGCGATTATCGTCCGGAAAGGGTCGTCCGGCTTATAAAGCCTGGGTGGCGGTCCCTGTACTTCTCTCCGGAGAGTGGACAAGTACCCGGGTTGAACCTGCCAAATCACTCTACGCAATGGTTCCTGAAGTGGAGTCGTTGCCCGGGGTGGTGGATGCTGGTATCTGGATAGGCTATGTGTGGGGAGACGAGAGACGTAATCAGGGTGTGGTTATGGTAGTAGGAGATGATGCAGGTCAGGTGGAAAGCGGCGCAAAAAAGCTTGCTCAGAGATTCTGGGATGTGCGCCGGCAATTCAGTTTGGAAGCGCCGGGATATCCCCTCGAAAAATGCATTGATCTGGCTGTTGCCAGTAATAAAAGACCTTTCTTAATAAGCGATATGGGCGACAATCCTGGTGGTGGCGGTTCAGGCGAGGTGACCTGGACTTTGGCAAGGGTATTGAAGCGGCCGGAATTTAAGACTCCAAAAGGGAAAAGCCTGCTTTATTGCTCTATTCCGGGAAGCGAAATGGTGGAAGCCGCCAGAAAAGCTGGTATAGGCGGTCAGGCAGAGGCTTTTGTAGGGGCAATGACAGATAATTCATATGAACCTCCTGTTCGTTTATCAGGTACAGTAATATATGTCAGTCCTGTTAATGAGAAGGGGCAGCAATCAGAAAGTAAATCACCCCCGAACCGGAAGCTTCCTGACATAGCAATTATTAAAACCGGAAGCATATATGTGATTGTGGGAACCTCTTCACCCACACCAAACCTGGCAGGTACAGGAATTGATCCTGAGAAAATGGATATTATAATGGTAAAGCAGGGTTATCTCGTGAGTCAGTGGTATGATATGCAGGCCGATTGGGTTATGGCTCAGACACGGGGAAGTGTTGATCAGGATTTTAAAAGTCTCCCCTATAAACATGTTGTACGGCCTATCTTTCCATTAGATCCCAACATGCCGGATCCGGAACTGAATGTTATAATGATACCATCTGCAAAACAGATGTACGGCAGATAGAAAGTATTAAACGAAATTTCTTTAAATCAATTCAAAATGAGGTAAATATGCCTGGCCCCAAACTGGCACATACTAAAATAATGGCTCACAAATTATATAAACCTTTTCCTGGCAAATGCTTTACCCGATCCTGATTTCAGGTATCTCTCGAATTCATAGGCTTTGTATTTATTTTGGAAAGCAGAATAGTAAACAAGTGTGACAGGCAGCCTTTCTTTTGTATAGGTATTTTCTCCCTTCAGATGACGACTTAAACGATCTTCCAGGTCAGATGTACAGCCTGTATAATAAGAATTATCAGCGCACTTTAAAATGTATACAAACCACATAGTTACAGCGATGACAGGATTTTCAATTGGTCTGCTTCTTAAGTAGCCAATGATACATATAATCAAAATTAAAAAATAATATTCAGAAATGAAAATGGAGTTGTTGTTTAACCAGGGTTTCAGTGGGCTGCGCCTACCGAAGCCCGATGAAGGTTTAGCGAAGAGAAATTGTGATAAAATAAAAAGCCCTCCTACGCTAAAGCTTCGGAGGGCGAGAAGTGGGCGGTGTCCACCGAAGCCCGGAGAAGATTTAGCGAGATGGATCTATATAAAAAGCAAAGCCCTCCTACGCTAAAGCTTCGGAGGGCGAAGGTGGGCCCAGCTGGGATCGAACCAGCGACCCCCTGATTATGAGTCA
>JBJKPH010000407.1:0-2133 GCA_046706585.1 Bacteroidales bacterium
GTGTAAATCCTTTCTGGAACATTGCATAACCCGATCCCGATCCGTTGCCGGGAATAACCCGGTCATAATAATTTATCGCTTCAGCATACCTGGTGGAAATATAATAGCAGTCTGCAATCCGGTTATATACATCGGATATTACGGGCGTGTTCTTAATTCCTTCGTTCCTTTCATAATCCCTGAACCAGGTAAGAGCGTTGTCATAATCTCCCCTGTTAAAGTAAATATAGCCAATATTGTATCTCACAAGGCTGTATTCCTCCAGGGACGAGGCGCCGGGTATATTCATAAATTCCTGGTACGACTTTAGTGCCTCATCGGTCAGGTTAAGCCTGTATAACGATTCACCTTTCCAGTAATTTGCCCTTGCCCGAAGGACCCTGTCATATTTTCCATATTGCAGTGACCTGTCGAACATATCGATCGCACCGTTCAGGTCTGCATTTCTGAAGAGTTCCAGGCCCCTGAAAAAAGCTACTTTCTGGTATGCACTCTCCAGTTTTTCTCCTCTCACACCAATCCTGTCAAGTGATTGTATGGCTGCATTGTAGTTCTTTACTTTCATGTATGCAGAAACAAGGTAATCATATGCTTCCTGCAGATGATCAGATGAAGGATATTTCTCGATATACTCCTGCATTGCCCTTATCACCTCTCCGAAAGGGGAGTATGTTGTTTCATATGTCAGTTTGGCAAAGTTGAAAAGTGATTCTTCCTGAACTTCCTTATCATAGTCCATTTTCGATGCTGTTGAGAAGGCAACCTGAGCCAGTTTTTTCTCACCTTTCTTTAAGTAACAATCGCCCAGCAGGTAGTATGCATTCTGACTTAGCACGTCCCTGCTACGGCAAACCTGCTGGAAAAGTGGTATTGCCTTATCCCACTCCCCTTCCTTGTAATAACAGAATGCCAGCTGGTAACTTCCTTCCCTCCCGGTACGGTCAGCTCTGGAAACATGTTCTTCGAGGTACCTGACAGCTTCTCCCCACTCTTCTTTCTGAAAATATGCGTCACCTATTATCCTGTATAATTCTGACGCTCTGTCCTCTCCTGCCTTGTCAATAAGTGAAGGCCCTGTTGCAATAATCCCGTCGTAATCTTTTAAAACGTACATAATCTGCACAATATAAAAAGGCACTACAGACCCGAAGGTTTGATCATCCTGCAATTTCCTGAATCCGTCAAGTGCGGTCAGATACATCTGTTCCTGATAAGCAATATGAGAGAAATAATAGATTGCCGGCGGGGTATATTCGGTATCAATATCTTTTATCTCAGAAAAGTAGAGCATCGCCCGCTTTGTGTCATCCTGCATAAAGTGAGAATACCCGGCTTTGAAATAAAACTCCGGAAGAAGACCCTCATCCAGTTCAAGCCTGTCGACCATATCATAATATTTCATCGCACTCCGGTAATTCTTCGACTGGTAAAACTGGTTAGCAAGAGCCAGCCATCCTGCATTATTAAGCGGACTCTCAGGATGTGATGCTATAAACATGGTCATCCTGTACTCGGCATCACTATTATATAGTTTGATAGCCGACATGGCGGCAAGAAACTCAGCTTCAGTTATATCGTTGGAGATCTCACCGGTATTTCTGCTAACGAATTCATCAAACAAAGTAAGTGCCGGAGCATATTTCTCTTTTGAATATAGATCGAGGGCGCTCTCAAAATCAGTCTCAGCCGAACTTATTCTCAATGGTTTCTGACCCCAAATGCCTGATGCAGTAATGCATAACAAAAGGATCAAAAGGAATGGTTTTGATTTGTCCATAATTTATGCTAATAATTTCTTCCCCCTTTCCGGAAGAAGCTTTCTAATTCAACTGTGATATATTCCACAGCATGCCGGATAAAGGCGCAATTACCGGTAAATTTACAACTATAAAACGACCGGAAATCCCCTTTATTATTGAATTTATTAACATAGGGCAGAATGTTATGTTAATTACTGTCAAAGAGCGGAGGGCATAGGGCTCAGGGCACAGGGCTCAGGGCACAGGGCTCAGGGCACAGGGCTCCGGGCACAGGGCTCAGGGCACCGAGTTATATCAGTGAGTTCATATACATCCGGAGATTTGGTCTATGGACTCTGGTCTATGTATTATGTTCGATGTTCGATGTTCGATA
>JBJKPH010000408.1:0-4381 GCA_046706585.1 Bacteroidales bacterium
TGGTGAGTTGCTTAATTAGAGAACCATCCCATGCATAATAATAGAGATTATACCAGTCACTTTTATAACTTCTCAGAATAAATCCTGAACCGTCGTTCATAATATATACATCTTCAAAGAAATCGACCCAGGTCTCTCTTGTTTCATTATAGATAGTTGTAAAGTCGCCGGTGGTTACATCGGCAAGGATAAAATTCATATCATCCTGATCGCGGTTAAGTACCTGTATCATAAGTTTACTGCCATCCGGGGTCCAATTTGGCCATGCAATATACTGATCAACACTTTCATCTGTTTTTACCCAGACTGTTTTACCGGTGGTTATATCAGCTATCCCCATCTTCACCACAGGGTTGGGATCACCAGGTTTGGGATAAGGAGTTATTTCATTTGTACCATGCAGGCCATCTTCGGCATCTACCCTGTTTATATAGAACAGGGGAACCGGGTTATCGTCGGTATGAAGGTATGCGATCCTCCTGCTGTCGGGAGACCACCAGAAAGCCGAATACCGGCTTCCGCGACCGAGGATCTCCTCCATATATACCCATGAAGCCCACCCGTTATAGATCCGGTCAGTGGCATCAAAAGTCAGTCTGGTCTCCCGGCCTGTCGGGATATCCACAACGTACAGATCTTTCAGACGGGTAAATGCCACCTTTTTCCCGTCGGGTGAAAAGGCGGGATTATCTTCACTTTCCGGGTCATTTGTCAGCCTTTTCAGTTCCTTCGAACCGGCATTAAAATACCACAGGTCATTATCCTTCACCATTATAACAGACATCTGGTCGGCACTTGTCGCACCTCCATATCCCATGGAAAATCCTTCAGGAAGGTTTGCCATCATATCCCTTCTCATATCAGAATAGTCTGTATAGACCTTTTCTTTCCCATTCCTTATATTTACAGATATCACTGCCTGGTTACCGTCATCATCCTGACCGAACACGAGGTAATTATTGTCGTCGGCCCATCCCAGAATCCTGTTTTGCATCATCCCGCGCTGAGCATTTGCCAGGCCCGGCATAAGGATGGCAATTACCAGCAGTAGAGTGAACATTGAAATAGTTTTTCTGCTTTTCATATTTGGTATTATTAATTTGATATACATTTTAATTTGATCATATAAAGTTATCAATTACTGTAATTAATGATGTTCTTATGCTGTAAAACAGCAGGAAAAGTATAGTGCTTTTTGTCACACCCTCTGTTATGTCAAATAATATTATATTTATCGTGTAATCTAAAACACCATTGTATGAAATCAATTCTTTCCGGTCTGGTCGTGAGTATTCTGCTTTCCTCATTCATCACAGGGCAGACTCCAAAATCGCCCCGTGAGTTTCTTGGTTATGAACTCGGAGCACAGTTTACCTATCATTATAAGGCAGTAGAATATTTCAACCAGCTTGCTGCAACATCCGACAAGGTAAAGGTTGTAAAATATGGTGAGACATATGAAGGACGTCCGCTTATCATTTGTTTCATCTCCTCACCTGAAAATATCAAAAACCTTGAAGAGATAAGAAAAGCGAATCTTATAGCCACAGGTCTGTCTACCGGTGAATCTGCAGCAGCACAAAAACCTATCATCTGGTTAAGCTATAATGTTCACGGTAATGAATCGGTCGGAATGGAGACATCGATGAAAACAGCATATACGCTTGTTTCCGGTTCATTCCCGGGAGTTGACGACTGGCTGAAGGAATGTATTATCGCTATCGATCCCTGCCAGAACCCTGATGGTCGTGACAGGTACGCCAACCATTATCACATGAATCAACCCTCCACCATCAATGCCGATCCTGATGACTGGTCGCACCACGAAGGCTGGCCGGGGTCCAGATCAAACCACTATTTTTTCGATCTGAACCGTGACTGGGTATGGCAAACACAGCAGGAGACGCAGCAAAAAATTAAAATATACAGCAGTTATATGCCGCAGGTACATGCCGATTTTCATGAAATGGGATCGGAATCGACCTTTTTCTTTGCACCGGGGGCTGTTCCATGGCATGAGGTGATAACTCCGTGGCAGCATGAATTCCATAATCTGACAGGATTAGGAAACGCTGAACTGTTCGATAAGTCATTCAGACTCTATTTCACAAAGGAGAGTTTCGACCTTTTCTGCCCAATTTATGGCGACACATGGCCTCTGTTCAACGGGGCAATGGGATTTACATTCGAACAGGGAGGAGGTGGCGGTGCCGGACTTGCTGTTAAACGCAACACCGGCGACACTCTTACTCTGGCCACAAGAATTGACGGACATTTCATGGCGTCGATGGCAACCATTAAAGTATCATACCAGAACAGGGAAAGACTATTGAAGGAGTTTGATGATTTCTTCAGATCAGGACTAACCAAACCGCAGTTTAAATATGCTACGGTAGTGATCAAGGGAAACAATGAAAGATCGGACCTTGAAGGCCTGCTTGAACTACTCGACAGAAACCAGATTAAGTACAGTGCGGCAGGTGAGCCAGGGAAAAAGATCAAGGGATTCGATTACATGGCAAACAGAGATGGCGAGACAACCGTTGAAAAGGGAGACATTCTGATATCTGCCTTTCAGCCTCAGTCACACCTTGTAAAAGTGTTGTTCGAACCCGATTCGAAATTCAGCGATTCGCTGAACTATGACATCACCGCATGGGCTCTGCCTTATGTATATGATCTGAAAGCATTTGCCACAACCGAAAGGCTGAAAGAAGGAACAGGCAACGCGCTTCCGGCAGTTGAGTCAAATAGCGTACCCGGTTCGCAGATATATGCATTCCTGGTCAACTTCAACGGTTTCAATGAATTACGCCTGATGGCTGAACTATATAAGAAAAAAGTGAATATAAGGTATGCTGCCAGGCCGTTTACCATCGGTAAGATCAACTACAGGCCCGGATCACTTATTATTGCCAGGGGCGACAATATGCATCTGGCAGGCAACTTTGAAAAGCTGGTAACTGAAACCGCCAATGAATGTAATGTAAAACTCGGTACAACAGCAACCGGTTTCTCTGAGAAAGGTATAGACCTGGGATCAAATAATGCCCGTCTCAGAAAAGCACCAAAAGTCGGACTCCTGGGTGGTTCCGGAACTTCATCGGGCGCGTTCGGTCAGCTATGGTACTTTTTCGAACAGGAATTGCACTACCCGATCACAATATTAGGTGTTGATTACCTCTCAACGGTTAACCTGTCAGACTATGATATCATATTCATGCCTTCGGGTAGTTACACAAGCGTTAAGGACAAGCTGCTTGAGTATGTCAGGGGAGGCGGAAGGATTGTTGCCCTTGAAAGGGCCGTTTCGCTTTTTTCAGGCGAAAAGACCACCAATCTTTCAAAAGCCATTGAAACAAGGACCAAGGAACTTGAAGCGGCAAAGGCCAAACTGAAAAGTACTGATACAAGCTACCTCAAGAGGTACGAAAACCAGAGGACTGATGGTAACAAGAACAGATCATCAGGGAGCATTTATAAGATCACCCTTGACGACTCCCATCCGTATGTCTACGGTCTGGGCAAAGAATGGTTTGTAATGAAAAGCTCCTCAAACTACCCGTTCCTGACATCAGAAAGCAATATAGGATATATCCTCGATGGAAACCCTGTATCGGGTTTCGCCGGATCGGAGTATGTGAAGCAGGCAAAAAACACAATGATCATTGCATCAGAGAGGGTAGGAAGAGGAGAAGTTGTTTATATCACTGAAGACCCATACTTCAGGGCATACTGGAAAAGTGGCAGGATCCTGCTTGGGAATCTGGTCTTCAGGTAAAAATCAGAATAATGAATAAGGTAACAGAAAGGTTCATAAGATATTCAAAGGTCGACACTCAATCAGATGAAACATCTGAGACCTGTCCGAGCACATCAAAACAGCTAAACCTGGCCAGGCTGATAGCTAAGGAGCTCACTGAGCTTGGGTTATGTGATGTAAAACTTGATGAGAACGGATACCTTACAGCAACCCTCCCCTCAAACAGCAAAAAGGAGATGCCAGTACTGGGACTCGTGGCTCATATGGATACCAGTCCCGACATGAGTGGTTCAAATGTTAATCCGGTTATAAGGGAAAATTATGACGGAGGGGACATTGTTCTTGACAGTGAAAAGGGAATAGTGCTTTCCCCTGGTGAGTTCCCTGAACTCTCAAAGTATAAGGGTGAAGATATAATAACCACCGACGGGAAGACCCTTCTCGGGGCCGATGACAAGGCAGGAATAGCCGAGATAATAACGGCTGCAGAACATTTCATTCTCAATAAGGATATCCCGCACGGCACTGTACGGATATGTTTCACCCCCGATGAAGAGATCGGAAGGGGAGCAGACAGATTTAACGTTGAGGCTTTCGGTGCTGATTTTGCCTATACAG
>JBJKPH010000409.1:0-2339 GCA_046706585.1 Bacteroidales bacterium
ATAAATGAGCATTTGGGAGCAACCGCATCAAAATCAACATCTCCCCTGAGCTTCCATCCCGATTTTGTTTTATCGGATTTAACCCTGGTTGTTCCAACATCTATTATTACCGCACCTTCTTTCACCATATCGGCGGTAACAAATCCGGGGATACCCATTGCAGCGATAATTATATCAGCCTGCCTTGTTACCGATGGAAGGTCTTTGGTCCTGCTGTGAACAACAGTTACCGTTGCATCGGTACCCTTTTTTGAGAGGAGAATACTTACAGGTCTGCCAACTATATTACTTCTGCCTATGACCACACAGTTCTTTCCTGATGTCTCGATATTGTATCGCTTAATCAACTCCATTATGCCATGAGGGGTTGCGGGCACAAATGAAGGCAGTCCGATTGTCATCTTGCCCAGGTTTACCGGGTGAAAACCATCCACATCCTTTGAGGGGTAGATCGATTCAATAACCTTATCAGGAGAGATATGATCGGGCAAGGGCAACTGCACTATGAAGCCGTCGATATCAGGATCCTCATTCAGTTCGTCAACCTTCTTAAGGAGCTCTTCTTCTGTTACTTCTGTTGTAAAACGAATAAGAGTAGACTTGAACCCCACCTGTTCGCAGGCTTTTACCTTGTGGGCCACATAAGTCTCACTTCCGCCATCATTACCAACCAGTACTGCTGCAAGGTGAGGTATCTTTCCATTGTTTTCTTTAATTCTGCTGACCTCTTCGGCAATCTCATCCTTGATGTCGGAGGCCACTTTTTTTCCGTCGATAATTTGATACATATGTGTTTATGTTAGTTTGGTTTGATCATTCTTGCAAGGTTGGCTGCCCCTCCTCTTTTTGTCATCACCTTCATCATTTTTTTGGTCTCCTCGAACTGTTTTAACAGTTTATTCACCTCCTGAACGGTCGATCCGCTCCCTCCTGCTATCCTTTTTCTCCTGCTTCCGTTTATTATTTCAGGACTAACTCGCTCCTGTGGTGTCATGCTGCCAATAATTGCTTCAATCTCCCTGAATGCATCGTCATCAATATCGAGATTTTTTATGGCTTTTCCAACACCCGGGATCATTGACATCAGGTCCTTAACGTTCCCCATCTTTTTTATCTGTCTTATCTGGGAGATAAAATCATTGAAATCAAACTGGTTCTTGGCGATCTTTCTCTGCAAACGGGCTGCAGACTCCTGATCGAACTGCTCCTGTGCCTTTTCGACAAGAGATACAATGTCGCCCATTCCAAGTATCCTGTCAGCCATCCTTTCAGGATGAAAGATGTCTATTGCATCCATCTTTTCACCTGAACCAATAAATTTGATGGGTTTATTCACCACTCCCCTTATCGAGAGGGCTGCCCCACCCCTGGTATCACCATCGAGCTTTGTAAGTACCACTCCGTCAAAATCAAGCCTTTCATTAAACTCCCTGGCTGTATTAACGGCATCCTGGCCGGTCATAGCATCAACAACGAATAGTGTTTCATGGGGATTCACTTCTTTCTTTATTGCTGCAATCTCATTCATCATCTGCTCATCAATTGCAAGCCGACCGGCCGTATCAATAATAACCAGATCATTCCCTTTATTACGAGCTTCACGGATAGCATTCTTTGCGATCTTCACAGGGTCTTTATTATCCTCTTCGGTATACACGGGCACACCAATCTGCTCACCAAGTACTTTCAACTGCTCGATAGCAGCCGGCCGGTAAATATCGTCAGCCACCATCACCGGGTTCTTCCCCCTCTTGCTCTTCAGCATCAGGGCCAGCTTACCTGTAAATGTTGTCTTACCCGAACCCTGAAGACCTGAGATCAGGATAACGCATGGATTCCCTTTCAGGTTAATATCGCTCTTCTCTCCTCCCATCAGCATGGCAAGCTCGTCGTGCACGATCTTTACCATCAGTTCCGACGGTTTTATCGAATTGAGAACGTTTTCTCCCAGTGCCTTTTCCTTGACAACGTCAGTAAATTGCTTGGCTATCTTATAGTTTACGTCGGCATCCAGCAGTGCTCTTCTTACATCCTTCAGGGTTTCAGCAACATTGATCTCAGTGATCCTGCCCTGACCCTTCAACAATTTAAAAGCCCTGTCGAGCCTGTCGGTTAAATTCTCAAACATCATTTTCTATTCCTCCATAAACACATTAATCACCATTCAGGGTTACATCCGCTCAGGCAGATCTATCCCGAGTAACCACATAGCCCTGTATATTATCTCACCTGTCTGTTTTGAAAGTTCTATCCTGAACGACCTTGTTTCATCATCTTCTTCACCCAACACACTGAAATCGTGATAATACTGGTTATATTCCCTTGCCAGTTCATAGCAG
>JBJKPH010000410.1:0-4062 GCA_046706585.1 Bacteroidales bacterium
TATGCTAATTTCCCAGTTTCTTGCAGAATCTATGATTCTCGCCCTTTTTTCGCTGGTTCTCGCCATTGTGATTATTAAGGCAACATTGCCCTACTTTAATAACATTCTGGGTACGAATCTTGCTATTAATCCCTTCGCAAACTGGTATACAATTCCGGCATTGCTTGCATTTACTGTCCTGGTAGGTCTTTTGTCAGGAAGTTACCCGGCCTTTTTCCTTTCATCATTCAATCCTTATGAAGTTCTTAAGGGAGA
Organism: Bacteroidales bacterium; assembly: GCA_046706585.1. Lineage (GTDB taxonomy): Bacteria > Bacteroidota > Bacteroidia > Bacteroidales > VadinHA17 > JBJKPH01. The sequence continues at coordinate 256 of JBJKPH010000410.1, forward strand.
GGTTCGGAACAGTACTACAAACGGGAGACTAAGAAGGATACTTGTGATATTCCAGTTTGCAGTGTCAATTCTTCTTATAGTAGGTACGCTTATAATGAATAAGCAGATAAAGTATATGCTTAACAAGGATGTCGGATTTAACAAGGATCAGGTACTTGTAATTGAAAGAGCCCATGTTATAGGCAACAGGATGAAATCCTTCAAGGAGAGTGTGAAAAAACTTCCCGGAGTGATTAATATAGCCAGTTCCACAGCAATTCCGGGGCGTACAAATAATAATAACGGGTACCTGATAGAAGGAAGAAAGGACGAGTCGTTCCTTATGGCTACAAGCTGGGTGGATTATGATTTTCTGGAAACATATGGAATGAAGTTAGATTCCGGCAGAAATTTCAGTGAGTCATTTTCAACAGATAAAAATGCATGTGTCCTTAATGAAAGTGCCATGAAAAATTTCAATATCACCGATATGGAAAAGACAAGAGTGCTCAGACCAAATGACGATGGTATGGAATCTATCCAGGTAATCGGTGTTGTTAAGAACTTTAATTTCCAGTCGCTTCGTAACCCTATACAACCTTATATTCTTTTACTCCAGGGTGAAAATAACTACTGGGGTTACATATCTGTCAGGCTTTCACCTGTTAATTACCAATCAACAATCAATGCTATCGAAAATATATGGAAGGAATATGCCTCAAACAGCCCGCTGCAGTATTATTTCCTCGATGCCGACTTTGAAAAAATGTACAGCCAGGAAAAACAAAGTGCTCATATGGCATTGATATTCTCGTTGTTGGCTATTTTTATTGCTGCACTGGGACTCTTTGGGCTGACATCCTTTACAGTGGAACAAAAAACTAAGGAGATAGGTGTCAGAAAAGCGATGGGATCATCGGTTGCTGGCATTTACCTTGTTATATCGAAGGAGATAATCATTCTCGTCTCAGTGTCGGCTCTCATTGCCTGGCCTGTTATTTACTACTATGCGGGTAAATGGCTTGAAAATTTCTACTATAAAATAAGCCTTGGATTCTTCAGTTTCATCGCGGGTCTTGTAATTGCCCTTGGTATAGCACTGCTGACAATCAGTTACCGGGTAATAAAAGCGGCCAGAGTCAACCCCGCCCAGTCGCTAAAGTATGAGTGACGTGAGGGGCCTAAGGCTGAGGGCATAGGGTATAAGGTGTAAGGCATTGGGCACAGGGCATAAGGCACGTGTAATGAAAAGGCTTGTTTAAGTATCCGCTCACTGAGGTATTGTAGGGTGTGACTGGCACAGGGTGCGGATATATTTTCAAATGATAATTATTATTAGTTTTTTTTGCAGTTATTTCAAAAAGCAATATCTTTGTGAGTGAATACTTACATAAATGGAGAAACAAAATACCGAAATACGGCAGGAACAAATAAAGCAGGCCGTACTTGATATTATTTATTCAGATGGATTGCGTAAACTCTCGACAAGAAACCTGGCGAAACATATCGGTATGAGTGAGGGAGCTATCTTCAGGCATTTTGCAACAAAGCAGGATATTATACTGTCAATTATTAAAGATGTACAAACCGATTTCATCGGCTCTTTGAGACTCATTGCAAATTCAGATGAGGAGCCTGAAATAAGGTTGAAAAGCTTTTTATGCCAGACTGTTACATATCTTGTAAGTAATAAAGGAATAACGATGCTGATGTTTTCTGAGGTTTCGCTTAATAATGAGACTGTCTTAAGAAACAGTCTTTTGCAGATATTCCATAATCAAAGAACGCTTGTAAGTAAGATAATACTGGACGGAATTGCCATTGGCATATGGGATGAGAGTACGGCTGTTGAAGACGTAGCTATGCTTTATATGGGAATTCCCATTTCTTTGAATATTGAACTTATCCTTAACAGGGGGGAATTTCATGCAAACGATTTTTGCCAGCGAATGATGAACCTGTTATTAAAAATATTGAGAAAGTAAATTTTTTTATAATACATGTAAGTAATTACTTACATGTCATTTAATTAACCTGGTGTAAGATGGATTTTTTGATAGGAGGAATATCATTTATTGCAGCTTTTATTTTTTCACTGGGAGGTATCGGAGCCGCCATAATTCTGATACCTGTATTGGTATCCCTGGGAGTTCCGATTACAGTTGCCAGGCCTGTTGGATTATTTTATAACACTATAAGTCTGTCAGGAGCCAGTATATCAAATATAAGGAACAGGCTTCTCGACTTCAAAAGTGCTATTCCGATAATAGTATCCTCTTTTTTATTTGCTATTGCTGGTGCATGGTTTTCACAAAAGGTTCCCAGGAATATAATACTTGCTTTGTTCGTATGTTTTTTGCTTTTCTCCGGGTTCATGTTTCTTTTCCATAAAAAAAAGCAATCTGGCAGTTACCGTGAAGATAATCCTGTTATTAAACTGTTCCTGATCGGCTCTCTGGCAGGTTTGTTATCGGGTATGCTGGGCATAGGGGGAGGTGGTATTATTTCGCCTCTTCTTCTCATGATTGGTTTGAATCCAAAGAAGATAACAGCAATTACTGCCTTTGTGGTTCCTTTTTCTTCTTTTTCGGGGTTCCTTACATACTGGAGTATAGGAGCAGTTGACTGGAAGCTATCGGTAATAGCAGCTATCAGCGGACTTGCGGGTGCCATGCTGGGGACAAGGTTTATGCAGAAAAATCTTAATCCGGCCACAGTAAAAAAAATACTGGCTGTCATATTATTGCTAATGGCTGTTAAACTTAGCTGGCCGGTATTGAATTCTTTTTTTAACTGAAAATGACAATGTAACAATGAGAAGATTATTATTGTTGTTCGTTATATTACTTACTGGAATAAGCCTCCGGGCTCAACCAGACGCGGGAAAAGCGAAACCACCTTTAACCTGGAATGGTTATTCCCAACTCCGATTTACCGGTAATTTCAATAATATTAACTCATTCTCGGTACGAAGAATGAAACTCTGGGTGCAATCATCTCCGGGATTCAATGAGCACTGGGGTTTTAAGGTACAGACAACTCTTTCAAGCAACCAGTCTGAGAAATTCGTTTTACAGGATGTGATGTCGTTTTATAAACAGGGTCGGTTGCAGGTTAAATTCGGCCAGTTCGTTCCACAGTTTGGCCTGCAATGGTCTCAGCCTGATTATACTATCCCGGTGGTTGAAAGAGCCAGGGTCAGTAATGTTCTGATACCTGACGGTACCCTGGGCGGACGCGATATTGGTGTAGAGGCAAATTATGGTCCTCCAGGAAATAATTGGCATATATGGGCCGGGGCTTTTAACGGATATGGTACCAAAGAATATAATCTAAATTATAATGGGGTGCTTCTTACACATAAAACCGCAGTGAACTTGTTTGACAACCATCTTTTTACAGGTTATTCGGTTATGTTCAGGAAAGCCGGTCAAATACATTTTTCGGCGATACTGCCAGATTCGGTTGTCTATACCGGCAATGATTTCAGGTATAATCTTTTTGTCAGTATGATTTTAAATATCATACAGTTACAGGCTGAATATACATGGGCCGACCTGGGTGGGATGAAAGCTGACGGATGGTATTTAATGGCCGCTGCAGATCTTGGTAAAAGTCAACTTGTTGCCTCCTGGGATAATTATAATGATCTTATAATCAGCACTGAAAATTCCCATACTCTTCATCTGGGATACAACTACAAGCTTAAAGGGGATAAGCTTAAATTCATGATTGATAATGAAATAGTGAATTATAACAGGAGGTCAAAAGACTATTTTTTAACACTTCAGGTACAATTGTTTTTTATGTGATAACTGAAACTGTGGG
>JBJKPH010000411.1:0-4633 GCA_046706585.1 Bacteroidales bacterium
TAGCACCCAGGCCGGCAAGAAGATTACCGATGCTCTTTTCCGAAACGATCGCAATGGAAAAAAGTATGCCAACAAGGACCACAAGTATCTTAACCAGTTGCACGTAGCCCTTGATATGCCTATCCTTCGAGATTGGCAACTTAACATAAATATTGTGCCAGGCTTCAATAAAGGAAACAAGGAACAGAGTACCTGCCAGTACCATGTATAGGTATGTCAGGATCTTTATAAAATGAAGTAATCCGGGGAATTCCTGGAATGTCTTATCGACCATGAACCATATTATCAAAGCCGGAATAAAATGGGACAACCGGGTAAATACATGTGAATCGAGAAAGATATCATCCCACCTGAACTTTGTCCGCCTTACGAATGAGGCCACTATCCTGTCGATGATAAATCGTGCAATAAGATTCGATAACCAGCTTACAATGGTTATACCGGCTATCAGTACCGTTATCTGCAGGAACGTTGAAAAATTATAAGACAGGCCCAGGTTAATGAAAAAATCTTTCAGGAATTGTGAAAGGTCGAAATCACCAAACATAACAGAATTGAATTTAGGCAAAATTAGGAATTTTAAATAAGAATGGGAATAATTTATTTGTAGCTTTATCATATCAACCATCGACAGAGTCTGACAGAAATTAACGAATAATAAAAAACTGACACATTATGAAGACCAGGTATTCACTTTTTCTGATAATATTTCTTTTCCCGTTTGCTACATATGCACAGGTAAATTTCGATACCTACTTCCTTGATAAAACACTGAGGTATGATTTCATGCTTGCCGGCAATTATGAAAATACAATTGTCTACCCTGTAGAGATGAAAATGGAACCCCACTGGGGAGGTTCGCTGGTTAACATGGTTGATCCTTTCAACTATGGGAATCTGAGATATGAAGTATATGACGATTCAACAGGCGTTCTGATCTACTCAAAGGGATGGGGTTCTCTTTTCCAGGAATGGCAGACCACACCCGAAGCAAAACAGATGGAGCGAAGCTTTTACGAGGTTGCCACTTTTCCATACCCAAAAGCGAAGGTCCGTCTGGTTATCAAGAAAGCTGAACGCGATGGCAACTACAGCCAGGTCTATGAGACAATTATTGATCCTGATGATTATTTTATCAGGAAGGAACCTGTTATTTCAGCCGGATCATCATGTATTATTGAATCTGGCAACCCTCACACCTGTCTCGATATTGCATTTATAGCCGAGGGATATACAAAGGAAGAGATGGAAAAGTTCAGGGCAGATGTGGAACGGCTTGCCGGGGTTCTTTTCAGTTATAAGCCATTTTCAGAGTACAGGGATAAAATAAATATCTGGGCTGTTGAAGCTGTATCGGACGAATCAGGGACCGATATCCCGGGAGAAGGCATATACAAAAGGACTGCTCTCAACTCCAGCTATTATACTTTCGATCTGGACCGATATCTTACAACCTTTGATATTAAAGGCGTGAATGATTATGCTGCAGTTGTACCGCACGACAATATTATCGTTCTTATCAACAGCGAAAGGTACGGAGGAGGAGGAATATACAATTACTACAGTGGTACGACTTCTGACAACAGGCTTACACCGCAGGTATTTACCCATGAATTCGGGCATGGCCTGGCAGGGCTTGCCGATGAATACTATTCATCGACCGTTGCATACGATGAATTTTACCCTCTTGATGTGGAGCCACGTGAGCCCAACATTACCACCCTGGTCGATTTTGACAGTAAATGGAAGAATCTGATCCCTAAAGGAGTCCCCACACCTACCCCTTCAACAGAGGAATATTCCTCTACTATCGGTTTATTTGAAGGCGGAGGATATTCGGCAAAAGGTATATACCGGCCACAACTCGACTGCAGGATGAAAAGCAATATAGCAACCGCATATTGCAAAGTATGTGAGAATGCAATCAGGGAGGTTATTGAGTATTATACCAAATGATGTAGCCCCAATAAGAGTTAAAGTACTACCTGTACAAGTGATTTATCAGGGAAGATTTTCCGGCAATATTACTTAACAGATTTTTTTATCTCTTTAAGTCTTTTCATTACATCGTTCTCTCCCCTTCCGAAGTAATCGTGAAGTATCTTGTACTCGGAGTAGAGTTTATCATACACCTCAACGTTATCGGAGTTGGGAACATATTCTTCTTCTTTCACCTTTCCCATCACCTTTGCTGCATCCATAATAGAGTTGTAACCGCCCCTTTCAGCTCCTGCTGCCACAGCACCGAACATGGCTGAACCGAGTGCAGGTGCCTGTGGTGAACCGGAAATTTTGATCTTCCTGTTGGTTACATCAGCATATATCTGCATTATCATGGGATTCTTCTCTGCAATTCCTCCCGCGGCATAAAGTTCATCAACCGGTACTCCGTTTTCATGGAATGTATCTATTATTATCCTTGTGCCAAAGGCTGTAGCTTCAACCAGGGCTCTGTAAATCTCCTCGGGCTTTGTTGAGAGAGTTGCACCCAGCAGCATTCCTGTAAGGTCGACATCAACGAGTACCGATCTGTTGCCATTCCACCAGTCGAGAGCTATCAGTCCCGACTCACCGGGCTTGAGCATTGAAGCCTTCTCGGTAAGCAACTGGTGTATATCAATTCCTTTCTTCGATGCTTCCCCGGTATATGCGGCCGGCACACAGTTATCTACAAACCAGTGAAAATGGTCACCCACACATGATTGGCCTGCTTCATATCCATAAAATCCCTCAATTATTCCGTCTTCGACAACACCGCACATTCCCGGAACGGTTTTCTCTTTCTCTCCCAGGACCATATGACATGTTGATGTTCCCATTATCATAAGCATTTTACCAGGTGTTGTGATACCTACGGCAGGAACTGACACATGAGCGTCGACATTAGCCACAGCCATAGCTGTCCCTTCTTTTAAGCCGGTAAGCTTTGCAGCGTCTGATGTTATCTCTCCTGCTTTGGTACCAACAGGATACAGATCTGAGGCCAGCTTTTTCTCAACGAGATCTTTGAGTCCCGGATCGAGTGAAGCAAGGAAATCGCTCCCCGGGTATCCTTCATGCTTATGCCAGATAGCCTTGTATCCTGCAGTACAGGTATTACGCTTTTCATTACCGGTAAGCTGCCATACAACCCAGTCGGCAGCCTCAATGAACCTGTCGGCTTTTTTGTACACTTCAGGTGCCTCGTTCAGTGTCTGCCATACTTTTGGCAGGAGCCATTCTGACGATATCTTACCACCGTAACGTTTAAGAAATCCCTCATCCCTGCCTTCGGCTATCTCGTTCAGCCTGTTGGCTTCAGGCTGTGCGGCATGATGTTTCCAGAGTTTTATCCATGAATTTGGTTCAGACGAAAATTCTTTCAGTTTGCACAGTGGTGTTCCGTCAGCAGTTACAGGCATAACCGTACAAGCGGTAAAATCGATACCCACTCCTATAATATCATCTGCCGATATACCTGCTTTATTAATAACATCAGGTATTGTCTTTGCGAAAACATCAAGGTAGTCATCAGGATGCTGCAGCGCCCAGTCGACTTTCAGGGTGGTTCCGTCAGGCAACTGGTGATCCATAACACCGTGACTGTAATCAAGAATACTGGTTGCAATTTCATTTCCGTTCTCAACATTTATCAAAACTGAACGTCCTGAAAGGGTGCCGAAATCAACCCCGATTGCGTATTTACTCATGTCTAATTGGTTTTATTTTTTCTGTCCATAGTAAGAATCTTTCCCATGCTTCCTGGAATAGTGTTTATCAAGCAGGTACCTGTCGACAGGATCATTGCCTGCTATTTGTATTGAATAATATGCCATTGCCGCAACCTCTTCCAGGGCAATTGCGTTATGAAGTGCTTCATCAGCGTCACCACCCCATGCAAATGGTCCATGATCGTTCACGATCACGCCGGGCATTGCCGATGGGTCAATACCGCTGAATCGTTCAATAATTACCAGTCCGGTATTTTTCTCATAATCTGATGAGACCTCCTCACCGGTAAGTTTTCTGGTACATGGAACATCTCCATAGAAATGATCGGCATGCGTTGTCCCCATTGCAGGGATATCCCTTCCGGTCTGGGCCCAGGCAGTTGCAAACCGTGAATGAGTATGCACAATTCCACCTGCCGTGTCGAATGCCCTGTAGAGTTCCAGGTGTGTCGGAGTATCAGATGATGGTCTGAGTTTACCTTCAACTACCTTACCATCAAGACCGACTACCACCATATCCGAGTAATCCATCTTATCGTATCCCACACCCGAAGGTTTTATTACCATCAAACCTTTTGATCGGTCAAAACCGCTTACGTTACCGAATGTAAGCGTCACAAGGCCACTTTTATACAGGTCGATATTTGCCTTCCAAACTGCCTCTCTGAGATCCGGTAGCATCATAATACTAATATTTTATTTTTTTAACAGTAGTACAGTCATGATCAACAGATCATCAGCTGACATCAAGCCTGAAGTAGAATCCCTGTCTCTTGAATTCCTCATAATGAGCCGGAAGGAATTTATAGTAGAAAGCACCTTTCTTCGATGTTTCCTTTTCCTTCTCATCCAGTTTTTCAAGAAGGTTCATCGACAGGATTTTCTTCCTGAAATTCCTCTTATCCACATCACGCTGGTATATA
>JBJKPH010000412.1:0-10688 GCA_046706585.1 Bacteroidales bacterium
CCATACGCCTGTACTTACATCGACACAGCTGAACAGAATTTTTGATGCAGAGCTCTATTTCAAGTGTGAAAATTTCCAGAAGGTGGGTGCATTCAAGTTCAGGGGTGCAACAAATGCTATTCTCTGCCTTGGTCCGGAGCAACTGAAAAGGGGAGTGGTGACCCATTCTTCAGGGAACCATGCTGCAGCCATAGCCCTTGCCGCAGGGATGAAGGGTAGCGATGCATATATTGTGATGCCCTCAAATTCACCGGATGTAAAAAAGAATGCTGTTGCAGGGTACGGTGCAAAAATAACCTTTTGCGAGCCCACGCTGATAGCCAGGGAGGAAACAGCTGAAAGGATAATAAGTGAGACCGGGGCCACTTTTGTTCATGCATACGACAATTTCGATGTAATATGCGGGCAGGGGACGTCGGCACTTGAGCTGATGGAAGATTTTCCTGATCTGGATATAGTAGTAGCACCCGTAGGGGGAGGGGGCTTAATGAGCGGTACGGTTACGGCAGTAAAGGGCATCAGCAGTTCTGTCAGGGTATTTGGAGCCGAGCCGCTCGGGGCTGATGATGCAACAAGATCATTCAGGTCGGGGGAACATATACCCACACATAAGCCTGAAACGATAGCCGACGGACTGCTGACCACGCTGAGCGAAAGGACCTTTTCAATTATCACTGATAAGGTAGATGACATGTTCACCGCTACCGAGGAGTCAATTGTTGAATGCATGAGGCTTGTCTGGGAGAGGATGAAAATAATTATTGAGCCATCATCTGCCGTGAGTCTTGCAATAATACTCGAGAATCCCGGGATTTTCAGGGGACACAGAACGGGAATTATTATCTCGGGAGGTAATGTCGATCTTACAAGGCTGCCTTTTACTTCAGGTTCCTGAAATAACCAATTACCGGGTAATGGTCTGAATATTTCTCGCGAATGACATCGAAGGCGTCACATTCAATAACCGGATCGTAAAGAATATAATCTATCCGGTTGGGAGGGTACTTGTCGCGATAGGTAAAACCTGCTCCATGGCCAGCCTCAACAAAGGCATCCCTGAGTCCGCTTCTTACCTTCCTGTAAGCCCATGATACCGGTGTGTCGTTAAAATCACCGCAAACAATCACCGGATACCTGCATTGCTTAATATGATCGCTTACCCGCTTAGCCTGTACAGCCCTGTTCCTGAAACCTTCCTTTAGCGACACAGACAGCTTTTTCAACTCGTCGACAGCTTCGTTTTCAGACATACCTGAAACCTGTTCGAGAAAAGACTTCTCCATCCGGTGGAGCCTGAATGACTGAAGGTGGTTGTTGTATATCCGGATTGTGTCATTATCTATCAGAAGATCGGTATAGATGGTAAGGCTCGATGAGTTGGGATGCACAATATCACCCCTGTTCACGACAGGATATTTTGAAAGTGTAATAATTCCATAGAAGAAAGGTCCGCCTGATCCCACCTCTTTGGCATGAACAATATAATCTCCCCTGAGGTCGTTTGTAAAACCGGAAGATATACCCTGTGAACCATCAAGATAGAATTCCTGGAGACAGATAATGGCAGGATCTTCCCTGTTAAGCATTTCAATAATATCCGGTTTACTGTTTCCGCTTTTTTCATACCTGTCGAATAAACGCACATTGTATGACAGCAGGGTAAAGTCATAGTTTCCCGGCTCTGTTTTCCGGAACCTGAAATAGTTATTGAAATGAGTTATTCCCACTATAATGGCAATGAATGATATTGCAATTGCCCTGTCGAATTTCACTGCCCAGAAAATGATAAAACAAAAATTCAGGAATAATATGTACGGGTATGCAAGTCCGAAGAAAGAAGGGATTACTGTTATACCCGGGTTGATATGAACTGCCAGGTACGACAGGAGCAGGGCAGTTGCGATAACCAGGTTAATCCCAATAACTATTTTCTTAATGAACTTTCGCAAGGAGATATATTTATATTACCAAAGTTAATCCGATTTAATTGAAACCCATCAAAGAAATATGGTGTTTTAGAACCCTGGTCAATTCCTTTTCTGACTCTCCTTGAACAATATCTCTTTCTCTTCCTTTGTTAAACTGTCGTAACCCCCTTTGGATATTTTTTCAAGGATCTTGTTTATCTGTTGCTGGTGGTCGGCCTTTGCCTGGTTGTATTCGTAGTCGGTCATGGGTTTCTTGTAAGTAACGGTCATTTTTTTTCTTGGTTTGAACCAGGTGGCAAAACCGTCGATCACCCTGTTGATCCCTTTCCCGATATCCCTGCCTGACTTTAAGCTTATACCATATAAGTATCCCAGTAGCGCACCACCTATATGAGCGATTTTCCCACCGGTATTTGTTGAGAAATCCAATACAGAAGTAAGGATAAAGATACCCAGGGCCATATATTTGAGCTTTATCCTTCCCAGGAGAAAAAGCTGCACCGTGTAATCAGGAATGTACGCTGCTGTTGCAATTACTACTGCCATTACGCTTGCAGATGCTCCAAGGGCAACAGATACGTGCAGCACATCCGAAAACGCAGGGAACAGGTTAAAGGAGACGATATATAGAAATGCCCCCGACAATCCTCCCAGCAGGTAGACGGCCACCAACTTCTTCTGATCGATGTAATCGGTGAATATCCTTCCCAGAGAATATAACCAGAGCATATTGAAAAGTATATGCAGGAATCCCTCGTGAAGGAACATATATGTTAACGCGGTCCATGGCCTGGTAGCCAGTTCGCTCAGCGAAGCCGGTACTGCAAGGTATGATATAAAACCATCATAAAGACCTGGTAGTTTAAGAAGGAAGGCAATAGCTTCAACTATCTTAACCAGGAGAAATACGCCTGCATTTATATAGATGAGCTTCAGCAGTGTTGAACCAAGACTGTATCTTTTTTTTATTTCACTGAAAAGGCTCATGTCAGTAAAGGGTTTTGGTTGTTTTTCGCCATATCCTTAAAAGGATGTACCCAAAGAGCATGCCCCCGAGATGTGCTGCATGTGCAATATTGCTTCCTGGTTGTGTTATTGCAAGGTATAGTTCAAGGCCACCGTAGATAATAACAAGCCATTTTGCCTTTATCGGTATTGGCGGGAATAGAAGCATCAGCTGTGTATTCGGGAATAAGACCCCGAAGGCCAGCAATATTCCGAATACTGCACCTGAGGCACCTACCGTAGGCACATTCAGGATCTCGTTCATCTGCCTCATGGCGGTATTGGTAAATACCTGGTTTTGGGTAAAGAGCTTTGCTCCGTTATCAAGAATATACTGCATCTGTTCGGGAGAGATTATTGCAGCCAGTTTGTGGTACTGAATGGCCATTACCGATTCGTGTACCAGGGCTGCACCCAGTCCGCTTACCATATAGAAGATAAAGAATCTTTTTGGTCCCCAGACAGTCTCCAGAACCCTTCCGAACATAAAAAGGGCGAACATGTTAAAGAAGAGGTGAGTGAACCCGGCATGCATAAACATATGAGTGACCACCTGGTAGGGCCGGAAAAGATCCGATTTCGGGAAATGCATCCCCAACAAATTTACAAGGTCAACATGAAAGACACTGGCTGCCGTCCATGATGCCAGCAGCATGACAATATTTATAAGCAAAAGATTTTTAACTACCGGTGGTATATTTGAAATTCCTCTTCCGTAATAATTCATTCCTGCACTTTTATTTTTTGATCTATCAATATTACAATTGTCGGGCCAAAGTGTTTTATGTCAGTAAAGTATTCATGCACTCTCTCATTTCAGCCTTTTATTGATCTCATCCATGTCTATTATGGTCACAACCGGTTTCCCTGTCGGGGAGTAGTTCGGTGTGGTACATGCAAAAAGCGTGTCGAACAGGTTAAACAGCTCCTTTTCATCCAGAACCTTGCCGTATGGTATTGCCCCTGCACGGGCCAGTGAACGGGCCAACCGCTCAGCAGGACCTGTTTTGACCTCTTTCTGTGTTGATCTGTAATCTTCAATTATGATCTCCAGCATCTCAACCGGATCTTCATTACCCGCATCAGCAGGATAACCATTTACAGATATACTGTTGTTCCCAAGGTAGCTGATGTCAAATCCACAGCTTTTAAGCTCATCTTCGATCTCAGACAAAAGGGCTGCGTCGGCCTGTGAAAGTTCAATTGCTTTAGGGAAAAGGCTTTTCTGGCTGACAGTTTGTCCGTTTTTTATGGCATCAAGGAAACTTTCATACAGTATCCTTTCATGGGCCCTCTTCTGGTCGATGATCATCAGGCCTGATTTTACAGGACACAATATATACCTGTTCTTAAACTGGATCAGCCCTGATGACCGTGATTGTTTAGTGGGATCGTCGCCGGAGATCAGACTCTCTTCCCGGCTGTCAGCACCGGTCCTGTTGTCGATCCCTGAATATAGAGCCTCCCAGTTACGCAGATTCTTTTCCTTCTCAGCTTCGAACGATATTGTTGGTCGCTGATATTTATCATCTTCACTGAAAGGGTTGTAATCGGGATCGAGTTTGGGTTCAGGCATCATTTTGAAATCGCCGGTCGCCACGGGGATATCTATCAGGCCTTCGTTACTGAAATCAAGTGATGGGGAGATATTGAATTTGCCTATTGCTTCCCTTACGGATGCATGGATTATCTGCCAGATCATTCTTTCATTCTCGAATTTGATCTCGGTTTTTGTAGGATGTATATTCACATCGATTGTTGAGGGATCTGCTTCCAGGAAAATAAAATATGAAGGAATGGCATCGGCAGGCAGAATGTTCTCATAGGCCTCCATTATTGCCTTGTGGAAATAGGGATGGCGCATATACCTGTTATTGATGAAAAAGTATTGTTCGCCGAAAGTCTTTCTTGCGTGTTCAGGCTTACCAATATAACCGCTGATTTTTACCAGTGATGTCTCGGTATTTACTGTCACCAGCGATGAACCTATTTGTTTGCCAAACAGTGCTGAAAGCCTCTGTATCAGATTGGATGGTCTCAGGTTTAAGAGTTCTTTATCGTTGCTGATGAACGAAAAGCCTATATCGAAGTGAGGGATTGCAACCCTGTGGAATTCATTCAGTATATGTCTAAGTTCGGTTGAATCTGATTTAAGGAATTTTCTCCTTGCCGGGACATTAAAGAAAAGGTTCTTGACCGAGATATTTGTACCAATAGGACAACTAACAGGCTCCTGCCCTTCCACTTTTGAGCCGCTTATCGTTATCTGGGTACCCAGTTCCTCCCATTCTTTCCTGGTTTTCAGTTCAACCATGGCAACAGCGGCAACAGAAGCAAGCGCCTCTCCCCTGAACCCCTTTGTATTGATAGTCAGCAGATCATCGGCAGCGTTGATCTTTGATGTGGCATGACGTTCGAAACAGAGCCGTGCATCGGTTTCCGACATACCTGTTCCATCATCTATAACCTGGACAAGTGTCCGGCCGGAGTCACGGATTATTACTTTAATGGTTTTTCCCCCGGCGTCAATTGCATTTTCAATCAGCTCCTTTATCAGGGAAGCCGGGCGTTGTATTACCTCTCCTGCAGCTATCTGGTTCGCAACCGAGTCAGGCAGGAGCTTTATTATATCGGGCATCTGATCCTTGATTAGAGGTAAAAGACGATGTAGGAAATGATTATAAGGATAAGTATGATAACTATCAGCCTTATAGTAGTGTATCTCTGTACCTTTCTGTCCTTTTGCCTGAAATAATTCCGCATTGAACCACGCTGGATCCTTGGGACATATTTTTCTCCCTCCTCAACGATACCCATTTCCTGTTTTATCATTCTGACTCTCTCTTCGCGGGCTTCTTTGTCGGGGTCATAGTACCTCGGAATATAATTAAAACCTCTGGGCCCGTATTGCTTGAAAAAACTTGGTACTCCCATGGTATAACTCTTTTTTACAAAGATAATAATTAATAATCTGCATTTCAACCGGCAACTGACCACTTTTCCGCAGGCCCGTCAGGGGTGTTTTCAGATACCTGTTCTGAGTGTATGATAGTCGAGGTAATAGATCATTTTTATGGAGATGCTGTTAATAACAGGCGAATCAAGCATTGATCTGATATTTTCACTGAAATTCTTAAATACCACATTCCCTGTCTGGTTAATTGCATTTTTCCAGACTATCTTAAGTTCGCTTCCCGGCGCAAACCGCCAGGTGTAGCCCATGTCGATATTGAAATAGTTCTGGTTGACATCAGATGTGGTGGACGCGGCTGTTTCCTCCAGCGTTCCGTCGGGTCTGAGAAGATAGAAGTTGCCGTTATAATCGGCTCCCGACCAGTAGTGCCTCAGCCTCAGGTCGAGATAGGATGAAGCTGAGAATATATAGCTTAAGTTCAGGGAGTTCTCCAGGGTTGATGATCTTCGCATTCCAAAGAAAATATTATCAGGGTCACTCTTCCCTATGTAACCGATATCATTACTGAACAGGTCGTAACTGAAACGATGGCTGATCACAAATCTTTCCCTGATCTTCAGCGAAGGGCTTAATGCAACCTGGAATCTGTGCATTCTATAATCAGAAAAGTAAAGTTCACTGCTGCCTGATATTCCTATCGCAAATACTTTACGTGAGTCGGTGGATACGCTTCCGCCGAATGAAACGGAAGGTGGCCTGAAGTACATCCTTCCGGCAGATCGTGGTTCATAATAGTCTCTGGTTCCCGAAGGAGTAATTACTCCGCTCAATGACAGTATCCACTGGTTTTTGAATGTCGTTGAAGATTTTAAACTGAGATCAAAAGTGCTGAAGTTCCTCGGGGAATAGAGCATTTCATGATTAACAGTCACACTATTTGTCGAGTTAAGAATATGACCTACAGGATGATAAATATTGTAACCAAAAGTCATTGAATTGATAAATTCGTTATTCCTTCTGAGGTAACCCATATCATTCGGATCATATTTATCGCTGATTGAGCTATGGGTGTAATATATCCTGAATGAACCGCCCGTCTTACCTCCTGTAATGTGTAGTGAGTGGCCGAAGACATCATCGCTGCCGGAATAATATTTCTGGCTTAACGAACCGATAAGGGCAAAACTGTATTCCCTGTTACTGCTGAGGAATCTTATATCTGTAGCGGTAACATTTGCAGTATAATCCCTGCCGGTTGCCGGTCCGCTCCTTAAAACGTTGGTATTTGCCAGGCTGACATATGATCCCTCACCAAGGTTCTGGTCGATCACTATCATGTTGTAGTTGGTAAGTGGCTGGGTTATATATGATGACCGGTCGCCGCTTATAGTATCGAGAATAGTTGCAGTGGCTGCTCCTGTTATGCCATTGAATACACCTATTCCCAGTCCCCCCCTGGTACGGCCTGATATCTTTGTGGCATTAAGGAGCCTGGTTTCCTGTGGGTTGCTTTCCACTATTTCGTTGTCGCCGGCTGCATACCGGACATCTTTATATCCCGAAGGTTCCGATCCTACTCTCCTGGTATAAAATATATTACCCTTGCTAAACACATCAGTGCCTTCGGTAAAGAACTGGCGTCTTTCGTTGTATTTTACCTCATAGGGTGTTAGGTTAAGCACCTGATCGTCTGACTGAACCTGTTTAAAATCTGGTATCAGTGTTGCATCAAGGGTAAAGGCTTCACTGAGCCCCACCTTAAGGTCTGCTCCTCCGCTAAAGGATCTTTTTATTCCTGTTGTTTGCGAATTATCCTCAAAGTACCCTGAAATGTACGGAGTCACCGAGATCCTGACCGGCGGATCGGCAACTATCCCTTCCAGTTCTCCCAGGTAGTTGATTGAAGTGCCGTGGGATTTATCCGCGTAATTCCACGAAGACCATTCGCTGTACCTCTGCACATATCTCCAGAAATTCAGGCCCCAGATATTATCGCCTTCCCCGGGAAACCTGATTGCCGAGAACGGGACTTTTATCTCCGCAACCCATCCGCTGTCGTTCACCCTGGCTGCACTTGCCCATACAGCATCCCAGTTGAGATCTCTTCCTCCTGCTCCCGATGACCTCCTGATATCTGTCTGTACGCCCGATGCAGTGATCTTGAAACTGCAACCGTTGATCCCGTCATTGTATGGCCCCAGATCGACATTGAAATAATCGGCTATAATATCCCTGTCTCCGTCTCTCGGTCCCAGTTGTGTTCTTATACTGTCGGGCCACGGGTCATACATCATTGCACCCACATATATTCCTTCATCATCAAATACAAGCCTTACTTCCGTCCTGAAATGGGCAGGTTCACCGCTGTAAGGTTCATACTGCCTGAAGCCGGTGAATACTTCTGACGATTGCCAGCATGGGTCGTCCAGAATACCATCTATTTTGGGAGCGATCTCAGCCCTGGTTGCCTTTCCACGCCTTTTAGGTTCCGGCTGGTAAGTCTGCGCCTGCAAAGATGCAATTAACAGGAAGAGGAGAACAGAAGAGATCAGAAACCGCATTAAAATAATATCGTTAAAATTTAAATTGCGTAAATCTAATAATTAATTACTGTTCCTGTAATGTTATTAGACATCTTGAAAACCTGATGGAGGGTGACCTTTACGCGGTTTTCCTGTACCTGTTTACAGCCAGTGTCGTAAAGACCGTTGCAAGAATTAACAGGGCATAAACGGATCCTGAGATATCCCTGAACCCCGATCCTTTAAGCATTACCATCCTGTTGATCTTCATAAGGTATGAAACAGGATTCACCAGGTTGAATTTTTGCGCCCACACGGGCATACTCTCGGCAGGAGTGAAGATACCGCTCATAAGGATAAAGATCATTACCACAAAGAATGAGACGAACATATACTGTTGCTGTGTTCCTGAAAAAGTTGAGAAGAACAGTGCAAGACCGAGAACCCCGATCAGGAAAATTGTGGCGCAGAAGAACATGAGGAGGATACTTCCGTTGAACGGGATATCAAAAGCTATTTTACCGACAATCAGTCCGAGTGCCAGATCGGCGAGGCCGATAAGTATAAAGGGTATTATCTTGGCGAAGATCAGCTCACTTTTTCTGACAGGTGTTACATTTATCTGTTCAATTGTACCTGATTCTTTCTCTCTTACCATGTTCAGCCCCGAAAGCAGGAGCCCGATAGCCGTTACAAGAATTACCAGTATACCCGGCAGCATATAATACTTATAATTCAGCATAGCATTGTACCAGTACCTGTTTGTTATACTAATTGACTTAATTGTTGCCGGCGTGCCGGATACCTGTTCCATTAATATGGTATTGTTATAGTCGCGTACCACACCCGACAGGTAGGCCCACGATAGCTGGGCCGAAGTTGCATTTATGGCATTTACCCGGGCCTGGAGTTTTGTTATGCCACCCCTGAAAAGATCGTCGGAGAAATTTTCGGGTATAACAAGGGCAATATCAGCCTTGTTTTCAAAAAGATACTTGTCGGCATCCTCTTCTGAGAACGAGAAGAACTTTACCATGAAGAATTTGGAACCCTGCAGCCTCGATACAAGTTCCCTCGATTCAGGACTCATGTCATGGTCGACAATACACAACCTTATATTTTTTATCTCAAATGTTACAGCAGGCACAAGGATCAGCATCTGCACCAGAGGAACCAGGAAGATCGCTTTTGATAGCACCTTGTTCCTGAATATCTGCTTAAACTCCTTTCGGAGGAGGAAGATCAATGTTCTCATGGTTAATAATTAATTGAGCCTTGTTTTGAACCTTTTTGCACTTATGAAAATAAATACTGTTGTCATTGCTATAAGTATCAGTGTCTCTTTCCATACATAAATAAAACCGGTTCCCTTTATCATGATATTCTTGATAATTGTAATAAACCACCTGGGTGGCATCAGAAGACTTATATACTGGTAAACAACCGGCATGTTCTCTATTGGAAAGATAAAGCCTGACAGCAGCAGGCTGGGGAGCATAAGTCCTATAAGGGAAGCAAATATTGCAGTCTGCATCCTGTTTGAAACAGTTGATATAAGTATCCCAAGCGAAAGCCCCAGAAGTATGTAAAGCATGCATTCGGCAAGCAGTAGCATTATGCTCCCTTTTACAGGAAGTCCGAAAACCAGCCATGACATAAGCAGGATAATACCGATATTTATTAGTGAAAGAAAGAAGTAGGGAGTAACCTTACCAAGGATTATATGCAGTGGTTTCAGGGGTGAAGCCAGCAGGACTTCCATTGTGCCGAACTCTTTTTCCCTGGTGATGGTTACCGATGTCATCAGTGCGCATATAAGGATCAGTATCAGGGTGATAACACCGGGTACGAACATGTAATGACTTTCAATATTCGGATTATAGTACATTTTAACCTCCGGGATTATCACGGGGAGCCGGGCTCCCGGGGAACCGCTCATTGAAAGCGAAAAATCATTTATTATCGCAGTCGAATAGGTGGTTACAAGACTGGCCACATTGGGCTCAGATCCGTCGGCGATTATGCTTACTGACGTGCTGCCTTCTCTTTCGAGATTATCGGCAAAGTCATCCCCGAAGAGCAGTACCATTTTTATCTTACCCTTTTTGAATGCTTCATCGATCTCTTTATAGGAATTGAGAGTATACTCAAGATGAAAGAACCCGGAGCCGGATATTTTTTGAGTAAGAGCTCTTGAGACTTCGTCTTTCGACATGTCGAGCACCGCATATCCTGCATTCTTAATATCTGTTCTTACCGCGTATCCGAAGATCAGTATCTGTGCCGCCGGAATGCCGAAAAGAATTATCAGTGTCCGGT
>JBJKPH010000413.1:0-4270 GCA_046706585.1 Bacteroidales bacterium
GTTCCCTTAATATCCTTGTTGAGTATAAGTAGACCAAGCAGGTTGGGGATTGTCATAAGTGCTATGGTTATGTATGAGAGTGACCAAATAATGGTTGTGTCGGTAAATGAGGCTATAAAGAACATTACAACATAGAAGATCCTGTAGTAGACTACAAATTTTGGACCTATAAGATAGGTAATTGCCCTGTCGCCATAGTATGACCATGATATGGCCGTTGAGAAGGCGAACAGGAGCAGACCTATAGATACTATATACTGACCGAAGTTACCCAGAAAACTCTTTGTAAAGGCGAATGTTGTCAGTGGCGCACTGTGCATAAGCGATTTTCCCTGAACGATGAGTTCTTCGGAAACTGTTTTCTTGAATGCGCCTTGTATTTTTTGCCCTATTGTCAGTTTGTTTTCATCGGGTACTATCATTTTCCCGTTGACAACATCTATAGGTCCGGTATACGGATTGGTTCCCTTCATGAACTTAACGTCCTCGGCAACCGATTCGGCATGCAAAAGTGTCAGATCATTGTTTGTCATAATACCGTTCTGTATATCGAGTGTGCCGCTGTACAGGTCGAGTTTTGGAAGACTCTTTTTCTTGCTTATATGGTTTGCAAGTGTTATCCTGTCAGCCGCTACATGGTCATCATAATTACCCACTACAAACTGCATGTCAGTTTGCTGGAACTGGTTTTCATGTTTTTCGTTCCATGTGCCTGAAGAAAGCAAAACCAGCCCGGTGAGGGTACATATACAGATAGTATCAATGAATGGTTCAAGTATAGCGACCATGCCTTCCGATACCGGCTCGGGGGCTCTGGCAGCCGAGTGTGCAATAGGAGCTGAACCCTGTCCTGCTTCATTGGAGAACAGTCCGCGGTTAACACCCCTGTTGATCGCCCATGATAGTGAGGCGCCAAGGAATCCGCCTGTGGCGGCAGTTCCTGAATATACACCCTTGAATATTGCACCGAGTGACGGAAGTATGTTGTCATAGTTGTAGAAGATAACGGCCAGTGCACCTACCAGGTAGAAAAGGGCCATTATCGGAACGAGTGTAGATGTAACCGCTGCGATCCTTTTGATACCGCCAATGATAACCAGTGCAAGGATCACTGCAAGAACAAATCCTGTTATTATATGATTAACACCGAAAGTGGTAAAGACAGAGTTAGAGATACTGTTGATCTGTGGCAGGCTGCCGGTACCGAATGAACTTAGTACCGTAGCCAGGGCAAAGAAAGCCCCCAGTATAGCCCCTGTTTTTATCAGTTTTCCGTTTTTAGTCTTAAAATTGAGTTTCTTTTTCATGTAGTACATCGGTCCTCCTGAGACAGAACCGTCAGGAAGGATATCACGGTACTTATGTGATATGGTAACTTCTACGAATTTTGTACACATACCTATCATTGCTGTTACCAGCATCCAGAAAAGAGCCGAAGGCCCGCCAAGGTGTATCGCAAGTGCAACCCCTGCAATGTTCCCGGTACCTACTGTTCCCGACAAAGCCGTGGTGAGTGCCTGGAAGTGGCTGGTATCGCCTACATCAAGATGATGATCATATTTACCTTTAGTAATCCTTATGGCATGTTTGAAATATTTTATCTGCGGAAAACCAAGATACAGTGTGAAAAATATGCCGGTTCCAAGCAGCAGGAACACAAACCATGGGTGTCCCCCGATATGGCTGTCAAGCATTACAAGGAAATCGTTAATCTTATTCATCTTTTCAGGTTTAGGTAATTAAAGCAACAAATGTAACAATAATTGGAAAAGATAAAAGGCAAATGGGTTTATGGGTGACGAAGAGACAATGTAATGGTGCTACGGTGCTACGGTACGACGGTTCAACGGAAGATGGGAGTGGGGGAAACGAAGAGAGAGAGATATGAGATCCTCCTTCGCTAAAGCTACGGAGGACAGGTGTGAGATGTTAGGAATTCATAAGAATGGGTGAATGGGTGACTAAAGGACTGAGGGACGAAGAGACTGAGGGAGAGAGAAACAAATAACCTTAGCATCTGGAAAGAAAAAAAAAGGCCGCAGGATATGCGGCCGGTTCTTAATATCTGGCAGAGTCTAAGTGAAGATGATATGTGAACCTTCACCTGCTGCATGTTCGTAGAATTCGCCGACAGTAAGTACTCCCGAAACATGTTCCGAAAGGTCTTCCTTTTCGAGTTTGAACATTTCCATTGCCAGTTTGCAGGCATAAATTTTGCCTCCTCCTGCAGTGTAGAGCTCAAGGAACTCGTCAACTGGTGGTACATCAAGATCATCCATCTGTTTCCTCATCATACCCGAGACCATTGCTTCTATTCCGGGAATAACTCCCATAAGTGTTGGCATTCTTAGTCCGCCGGGAAGTCTCATTGCCGGGTTGCCGACAACTGCTGTATGAAGCTTGTTCATATATTTTTTTGTGATTGCTTCAAGCCCGAAGAATGTGAAGAACAGGTTTGTCTCTATACCCTCCATTACAGCTCCGTTACCCATTACCAGAGCTGCATATACATCTTCTATTGCACCCTTGGCGCAGATGATGTTAATTTTCTTAACCGGATATTTATTATCTGTCATATTATTTTGTTTTTAATGATGGTCAATCATACACAGCTTGCCGGTTTCGGAATGCCGGCTATCCTGGTTGATTTTTTAAGGGGTGCCCCCGGGAACATCTGGTAGAAAGTTTTTACATCGACAATACCTGATTTGTTCATTGACCTGATTGACAGTGCTTCACCGTCTTCATGTCTTTTACGGAGAAATTCAAGAACCTCGAAATGCTTATCGGTAAGTTCAAGACCATCTTCCTTTGCAATTTCGACTGCAATCTCTTTTGTCCACTGTGCGGGGTTTGTGAAATATCCCTCTTCGTTTACATCGACTGTAACTCCTGCATAAGTTTTTGTTGCCATGATCTGTTATTTTTATTGGTTATTATAATACTGAATTATTTACCGTTAAGTTCTTTTGAATTGATCTCCTTCAGGAAAGTCATAATAAAGCCTATCGATTTCTTCATGTCAGGCTTGTTCATTTCCCTCATTACCCTGAATATTGAATATTCAGGTATATTCTCATGATCGATCTCCTTGTAGGTTCTGACAAACATACCGATCTTGCTCATGAATGCCGGATCGATGATCACCAGTAATGTGTTAAGGACACTCTCCACTTTATCACCCAGACCCTGAAGGTCTTCTTTGGTGAATCTCGCCATTACCCTGTCAAGGGCGCCTGTGATTTGTCTGAGCACTTCGAAATAACCTTTCCTGTCGACCTCATTGAACATGTCAACGGCATCGATTCCAACCTGCTTAATTATCGGGGAAGCATCCCTTAACAGGTCGGTCATGCTCTCTAGTGTCATCAGGAGCATGCTGAGATTATTAATATTCCTCAGTAAGCCCATGATCATTTGCTCAACAGAATCAGTATCTAGCTCGATCCCTGCTTTATCAAGGTGATCGACCATTCCGTTGAAAGCGTCCTTGCCAACAATGGCCAGGTCGCCAACCAGGTCGTTTACAGCCTCCCTGTTCTGCCTCTGGGCAACGACCTCCTCCATAATCTGGTCCAGTTTCCTGTCCAGATCATCTATCTTTGTCTGAATATTATTCTCTGTCATAACCAGGGTGTTTAATCAATTTTCTTACCTGCCATAGTCATGTGGGCATCTATTGGCATCTCTTTACCCTTCAGGAGTATATGCCAGTATATCCACCTGAACATCAGCTTGCCATAATGATTGAGCCTGCTCTCTTTCAGCAACCCCAGCGGGCCTATTCCGGGCAGAGGGAAGAACCCCGGCAATGGTTCGGTTTCGTAGTTGAAGTCTATCAGTGCACCTTTACCGTGTCCTGTCTCGATGAAACAGTTCGAGTGGCCGTCGAAACTTCCTGTAAATGGCCTGCTTTCTATGTAACAAAGCAGGTTTTCGGTGAGGATCTCAGCCATGAAGTGGACAACTGAGCCTGCCTTTGAGGTTGGGAAGTTCCCTGCATCACCTATTACAAATATGTTCTCATGACTTTTCGACTGAAGCGTATGCTTGTCTGCCTTTACGAATCCGAAATCGTCTCCCAGACCGCTCCTTTCGATAACCGGATCGCCACTGTGCAATGGCACAGAGATCAGACAATCGAACTCAACCTCGCGTCCGCCGAAATCAATGATCTTCTTGTTCGCATTATCAACCTCCCCGAGAAAAAAGTCGGTTACAAGATTAATGTTCTTTTCTTCCAGAAGGTTTCCGAGCAGTTTCGATGCCC
>JBJKPH010000414.1:0-3884 GCA_046706585.1 Bacteroidales bacterium
CAATAGCATAAGTGCATATTATTCGCCAACATATTCTTATACATGGTCATTGTCAACCTGGACACCAATTTCAGGTACAAATACCCAAACACTGACTTATCTCTCAGGTGCCGATAGTTCAACATCCGATATTACGGTTAATATAATTGATAGTACCAATGGATGTACAAACAGTTGTGGAGTTACCTTGATGGCTCTTGCTCCGGTATCTAAGTCAGCCGAAACATTCGGGTTATCCTCGAAAATAATTACGGATGCAACTTTCAGTGCTTATCCTGTTCCTTCTTCGGGGAAAGTATATCTTGAATTTGAAAGCCCGGTTCAAACCGATGTCAACATTAAGGTATATAATACTGATGGTGATTTGGTTTCCATGCCTTTCAATGCCAGTGCAAAAGCCGGTGAAAAGTATACCGTATTGTTTAACGAAGGCGGTAATCTGCCTGCAGGGCTCTACTATTGCGTACTGAAAACTAATGAAAAAACATTGGTCAGTAAGCTGATCATTAAATAGTTTTCATAGCTCTTCATAACCAGGCAAAAGAAAATATTGTTTTTCTTCTGCCTGGTGGAAAAGGATACATTGACTGTAAGCAAAATAAATGACACTTTGATTGAACAGTACTTTCTTTCAGAGTGTCATTATTTATGATCTAGCAGTGCTATATCTAGGGCGTATAATTGTAAAATAATCTGATCATTTTTGGAACATAAATAAATATGTTACGTAATAATTTGAGAATCACCTCCTTTTTCATGTTGAGTAAAACATACCTTATAATTTAAAATTAGATAAGGTGTTTACTTGGCTTAACATTTATTTACAGAATTTCCTTCGCTCATATAAAATAGTGAGCCATAATTCTTTTTGTCTGAAGGATAGAAAAATTATAAGACATATTCGAAGTATATTTTCTTATATAAGATTTTTATTGGAATCAGTTCTTATTGTCCGGTTCAAAGCGCGCAGGATAAACTATAATAACATGATGTACAACTAAGTCTTCCCAATAGAGAATAAAAGATTTTTTTTTATTTAAAACAAATGCAACAATTTATACATCACGTGGGTATCAGGCTTAACACTATACTCGTATTTTTACTCCGAAAATATGGGTACATCTTAGGTATATTGCTCTTTACCTATACATCTGTTTCAGCTAATCCTTCTATTACTACCCCTGCCTCCGATACTATAAATGAAAGCTCCGTGAGCAAATTAGCAGTAACTGTTCAGGCTACCGGTACTGTTATCACCGATCCTATTACTTACACTATAACAGGAGGGTTTGATTCTTCTGATTTTGTCATCAATCCCGCAACCGGAGATCTGTCGTTCAAATTTTTTCCTGACTATGAACGTCCGGGTGGCCTAAATATTACTTCTACAAGTGTTTCTGCCTCGAATAACTACCAAGTTATTGTTATGGCTACTGATAATAACGATAACTCAACCTCAACAATAACATTAACTATTACTGTAAAAAATGTGGATGAAAATCCTGATCCTCCGCGAAACCTGTTCGTCATTTCCCGGGATAAATCTAATATATTGAAATGGACTGCCAGCGCCAGTCTTGGAACCATCAGTGAATACCGGATCTATCGTTCGACAGATTCAATTACCTGGAGTCAGATAGCTTCCGTTCCCGTAGGGACAAACACCTATACGGATAATGGCCTTACCAATGGTAAATTCTATTTTTATTACGTGACAGCCTGGAATGGGGTATCGGAAAGTATTAAATCGCTTGTGGATGCTTCTACTCCAAATCAACCGGAAGTATCCCGATATATGCATTTTGATGGAAGTAGTGATTACCTGGTGGCTTCTGATTCGGTTAAACTTATGGCAGTACCAATGTATACTGGTCTTACAATCTCATGTTGGGTAAGATTAAGTTCACTTCCTACCGGTAAGGAATATATTTTTTCCCGAGATTATAATCAAAAAAACATAATTTATCCTTCAGAAGTAGGCCCACACAGATGGTATAGCCTGTATTATGATCCTAATGCCAATGGCACGGGAACCGGAGGTTTTGTTGCTGAACAAAAATTATATGGTCCAACAGCATCTGGTTACGACAACATTATAAGTTCTACTACTGTACCTGTTAGCAATGTGTGGTATCATATTACGGCTGTTTATGACTATAGTAGTAAACATTTTCTATTGTATGTAAATGGTAATTTACAAGCTACCAGTGGGAACACCATTTCATATAGTTCCCTGGAAACTGTTCCTAGTTATTTTCCTGCAGAATCAAGATGTGTAATCGGAGCAACTACCACGGGACTTTCTCCAATTTCTTATGGTGACTTTTTTAACGGTGATATTGCAGAAGTAAGGTTTTGGTCTACAACTCGCAACAGCACATCAATAAATGCCGATATGGATTCACTTCTTCGAGGTGATGAAGCCAATTTAATAGGATTGTGGCACCTTGATACTTTATATAATAACCTGGTTTATGACTATGATAACCTTAATTTCAACGCAGTTGTTCACGGTAATGTCAGTTGCGAAAGGGCTCAAACCATAGCAGTTGACGATACGGTCTCCGTTCTTGCAAGTGCTTCATCATATATTGATGTAAAAGCAAATGATATCTATTCTGGCCTTAGGAAAAACATACGCACAAAGATCGTTTCGGGGCCTTCTCATGGTTCGGCTTCTGTGGTCAACCTGGATAGTATAAGTTATAATCCAGGCTGTTTTGTAGGCATTGACACGATCAAATATTTAATTTGTGATACCACTTTTTTTCATCATCCTTATCAATATGCTGACACGGCTATCGCAATTATCACGGTGAACGATAATCCTCCGGTAATTACTTCAAATGGAGGAGCAACAAGTGCTTCTTTAAGCATTAAAGAAAATACAACAATTGTGGATACAGTAACTGCCACTGATATCGATGCCTGCCATTCGCAAACTTATTCTATTTCCGGAGGAGCGGATCAGACAAAATTCAGTATTGACAGTGCTTCCGGGGTTTTACGTTTCGTTAGCGCACCCAACTATGAAGCACCGACCGATGCCGACAGTAATAATGTATACGACGTTACAGTGCAGGTATCAGATGGTTTTCTGGTGGATACACAGGCTATTGCTGTAACGGTTTTGAATGTCAATGAACCTCCAACCATTACCAGTCCGTCAACAGACAGTATACCTGAAAATACGACTTCAGTGATGACCGTGACCTCAGTTGATCCGGATGCAGGAGACACAAAGACGTATTCGATCACGGGTGGTGCGGACCAGAGCAAATTCACGATCAACAGTACGACAGGAGCCTTGTCATTTATCACGGCACCAAAATTTGAGTCTCCTGGCGATGCCAATGGGGTCAATATTTATAATGTCGATGTATCGGTTACAGATGGAGGAGGCCTCTCAGATACGATGGCGATAACCGTGACAGTTACAAATGTCAACGAACCCCCGACGATCACCAGTTCTTCCACAGTAAGTGTTCCTGAAAACACCACCTCAGTGATGACCGTGACCTCAGTCGATCCCGATGCCGGGGATACAAAAACGTATTCAATTACAGGTGGCGCGGACCAGAGCAAATTCATAATAGATAGCACCACAGGCGCTTTATCGTTTATCACAGCCCCGAATTTTGAGTCTCCGGGTGATGCCAATGGAGATAACAATTACATTGTTTGGGTAACAGTGACTGATGGTGGAGGCTTAACCAATACCATGCCTATAACGGTAACGGTAACGAATGTCAATGAACCTCCGACGATTACCAGTCCGTCAACAGCCAGTGTTCCCGAAAATACGACTTCGGTAATGAACGTGACATCAGTCGACCCGGATGCAGGGGATACCAAGACATATTCAATAACAGGCGGGGCTGATC
>JBJKPH010000415.1:0-10795 GCA_046706585.1 Bacteroidales bacterium
GACATTCCTTTGAAAATAGCTGAAAATACTTCAGCTTTTGTTGGCGGGTTGTCAAGATTATACTTTGTGGTAATCGTTGTTGCAGGTGGTATCTTTGGATTATCACTTGTGAATTCAATATTTGTGGATGCAATGTTAAGTGATAATACAGAGGACATAGAATCAAAGATTGACATATTGGATTCAAAAATCGAAAGACTAATTGAAGAAATTCACCATAAAAAATCTTAGAACCAGGCATCTAATGAACCGGAATATTGGAGTCCCCCAATCAGTCTCCCATAAAAACAGAAGCCACTGATAATCAGTGGCTTCTGTGCGTTTTCTGTGATTCCGGGGGGACTCGAACCCCCAACCAACAGAACCGGAATCTGTCATTCTATCCAATTGAACTACGGAACCAAAAAATATCAAAATACGCATCAACCGGAATCTGTCATTCCCTGCCTGCCGGCAGGCAGGTATCCAATTGAACTACGGAACCATTAACGATGCAAAAGTAAGTGTAAGACGGATATTTTCAAAGTCCCCGCAATTATTTATTACCCGGTGTTCAATTATTGACAGATCAATGATTTTTGAGAAGTTTTTCCTAATTTCGCACACCGTATCGTACCTGAAAAAAACATATCATGGATTACAAATTCCGGGAAATAGAAAAGAAATGGCAGAAGCGCTGGGAAGATGAAAAAACATTCAAAACCAATGATGACTTTTCAAATCCGAAAAAATATTATGTCCTTGATATGTTCCCTTATCCTTCGGGAGCCGGACTTCATGTAGGTCACCCCGAAGGATATACCGCAACCGATATTGTGAGCCGGTACAAGAGGATGCAGGGCTTCAACGTGCTTCACCCTATGGGATGGGATGCTTTCGGACTGCCTGCTGAGCAATATGCAATACAAACAGGCACCCACCCATCAGTTACGACAGATAAGAATTGTGACACCTTCAGGAGACAGATAAAGGAGCTCGGGCTCAGTTACGACTGGGACAGGGAGATTAAAACCACCGATCCTAAATATTTCAGATGGACCCAGTGGATATTCCTCAGGCTATACAATACATGGTACGACGAAGAGCTGCAAAAAGGAAGACCTGTTTCAGAGTTGCCCGTACCAGCCGGAATAGAAGAAAAAGGGCCGGAAGCGGTCAGGAAATATATTGATGACAGACGGCTTGCATACTACGACAATGCACAGGTGTGGTGGTGCTCTCATTGTAAAATAGTATGTGCTAACGAAGAGGTACTTGCCGATGGTTCCCACGAAAAATGTGGCAGCACCGTTCGTAAGAAAAACCTCAAGCAGTGGCTTCTGAGAATTCCAACCTATGCCGAAAGGCTGCTGAGCGGTCTTGACAGGCTCGACTGGTCGGACGGGACTAAGGAGATGCAGAGGAACTGGATAGGTAAATCAACAGGCGCCGAGGTCGATTTCGGAGTAAAAGAGAGCAGTGAAAAAATCAGGGTATTTACAACAAGGCCCGATACACTTTTCGGGGCTACATACATGGTGCTTGCCCCCGAACATGATCTCACCGCTAAACTGGCCACAGAATCACAAAAAGTGGCCGTCGAAGAGTATGTGAAGGCAGCTGCCATGAAATCGGATCTTGACAGGACCGATCTGGCCAAGGAAAAGACCGGCGTATTTACAGGTAGCTATGCAATAAATCCTGTAAACAATAAGCCCATTCCCGTCTGGGTAGCCGACTATGTGCTTACAGGCTACGGAACGGGTGCAATAATGGCAGTGCCGGCACACGATACAAGAGACTTTGAGTTTGCACAGAAATTCAACCTTCCTATTGAATGCATCATGGATCCCGGGGACGGAGAGGGTACAAACAGGGAAAAGATACTTAAGGGAGACGAATGCTGGACAGAGGATGGAAGATATATAAACTCTTCGGATCCTTCGACGGGGATCGACATAAACGGTCTGTCAAAGAAAGAAGGGATAGATACGACCATTAAATGGCTTGAAGAGAGAGGAATCGGGAAGGCAAAGGTAAACTACAAGATACGCGACTGGCTTTTCAGCAGGCAGCGTTACTGGGGTGAACCATTCCCGGTTATTCACTGGGAAGACGGTGAAATAACACTTGTCGGTGAAGATGAACTTCCTGTTGAACTTCCCGAACTGGAAAAATACCAGCCCGGAGAATCGGGTGAATCACCCCTATCAGGCGCTGAAGAGTGGCTAACGGTAATAAGAAACGGCAGAAAAGGGAGAAGGGAAACCAACACCATGCCGCAGTGGGCAGGCTCATGCTGGTATTATCTCAGGTTCATTGATCCGCACAACGATAACAAGATCTTCTCTGCTGAAAAGGAAAAATACTGGATGCCCGTAGACCTGTATATAGGAGGTGCCGAACATGCAGTGCTCCACCTTCTTTACAGCAGATTCTGGCACAAGGTATTGTATGACCTGGGGATCGTATCGCATGATGAACCTTACCAGAAACTCTTCAACCAGGGAATGATACTGGCCTTTGCCTATGAGACAACTGCAGGGGCAAAAGTGTCGGGTGACCTGGTGGAAGAACGTAACGGCAGGTTTTTCCACACCGGAACGGGAGAAGAGCTTAACCAGATAGTGGCCAAAATGTCGAAGTCGCTGAAGAACGTGGTAAATCCCGATGATATTACATCAAGGTATGGTGCCGACTCACTCAGGCTTTATGAGATGTTCATGGGCCCTCTGGAATCGACCAAACCATGGGATGAAAAAGGGGTTAAGGGAGT
The DNA here is from genome assembly GCA_046706585.1 of Bacteroidales bacterium. Classification (GTDB taxonomy): domain Bacteria; phylum Bacteroidota; class Bacteroidia; order Bacteroidales; family VadinHA17; genus JBJKPH01. The sequence goes on from JBJKPH010000415.1 coordinate 2,756, forward strand.
ATTCGGGTTTCTATCAAGGGCATTCAGGTTCTTTTCCGACCGTTCAAATTACTTTGAAGGGGATGAAGACCCTGAAGTTCTGAAATCGCTTCACCAGACAATTAAGAAAGTGGGAACCGATATTGAAAACCTCAGGTTCAACACTGCCATATCGGCCCTGATGATATTTATGAACCTTGTAATGAAGAAAGGGAAGGTTACTTATGAAACCGGAAAGAGTTTCAGCAAAATACTCTCCCCTTTTGCACCGCATCTTGCAGAAGAACTATGGGAGGTGCTGGGTCATTCTGATGTTATTGCCTACGAACCATGGCCGGAAGTAAATCAGCAATACCTTATAGAAGAGACATATGAATATCCTGTCTCTTTCAATGGCAAAATGAGATTCAGGATCAAGCTTCCGCTCAGCGCAACACCCGCAGAAGTCGAAAAAGCCGTGCTGGCCGATCCGGGGGCACAAAAGTGGCTGGGAGGAAAACCCCCTGTTAAAGTTGTTGTGGTACCCGGCCGCATAGTAAACGTTGTAGTATGATAATCAGCAGGAAGAAAATAATCCGGTTGATCATACCGGTCTTCTTCACGTCTGTAATCCTGATAAACAATTCATGCCGGCATGACCACTCTTTTCAGGAAAGTGACCTGACAACCAATGACACGGCCACCAGGGTGTTTTTAATCCCGCCACCAACATACCTTGGCATCGACACATCAGAGTACCGGATCGTAAGCGGAAGAATACATTCAGGAGAGTTTCTTTCCGATATTCTTGACAATTACGGCATAACTTACCAGCAGATAGATCTCCTGACAAGGAATTCAGCCGGAGTGTTTGATCCCCGGGAAATGAAAGCCGGCACCTCATATAAATTACTGTTTGAAAAGGGAGACTCTGAAAGGATAGCCTTTATGATCTACGAGCAGGATCAGGTCAACAGGGCAATCCTGCATTTTGAAGACTCTCTTTACATAACCCATGTTGCCCTCGAAACCAGGAGTGACCTGAAGTATGCTTCAGGGACTATAGAGACATCACTGTGGAATTCTGTCGTTGAATCAGGTTTCGATCCTATGCTTGCCGTCGAATTATCTGAGATATATGCCTGGAGCATCGATTTTTTTACGCTTCAGAAAGGGGACAAATACAAAATTATCTATGAGGAGAATTATATCGATAACAAACCACTGGGGATAAGAAAGATCTATGGAGCCTGGTTCAGACACTCAGGAACTGAATTTTATGCGATCCCCTTTATTCAGGACAGCAGTGAAAGCTTTTTTGACAGGGAAGGGAACAGCCTGAGGAAAGCATTTCTAAAGGCACCGCTGAGGTACTCAAGAATAAGCTCGAGGTTCTCAAGCAGCAGGATGCATCCTATACTGAGGATCAGACGACCGCACTACGGTGTCGACTATGCTGCACCAACCGGAACGCCGGTAGAGGCGATCGGTGACGGCCGCGTAATAATGGCCGAGTACCAGAACGAATCGGGGAGGATAGTAAAGATAAGGCACAACAGTGTATATACTACTGCCTATATGCACCTGAGCAGGTATGGAAAGGGAATAAGACCCGGGGTATATGTAAAACAGGGAGATATTATCGGATACGTAGGCAGTTCAGGTCTTGCCACTGGTCCCCATCTCGATTTCAGATTCTATAAGAACGGTGATCCTGTTGATCCGCTGAAGGTGGAAGCTCCTTCGGTAGATCCCGTGTCGGAAGAGAACAGAGCGAAATTCCAAAAGATAAGCAAGGTAGTGGTCACACTGCTTGACTCCTTTTGAGATAATCATCTCACTCAAGCATAGTAAGAAGGTCGGCTACAACAGGAGGATAGTATTTGTATTCCAGTTCATGTATCTTCGCAGCAAGTGAATCTGCATTATCTTCGGCCAGAACATCACATTTCGCCTGGAAGATAATATCACCGTCATCATACCTGTCGTTAACATAATGAATCGTGATCCCCGATTCCTTATCACCGCTATCGATCACAGCCATATGAACCCTTCCGCCATACATTCCCTTACCTCCGAATTTCGGCAGAAGAGCAGGGTGAATATTGACGATACGTTTCGGGTAGGCCGAGATAATATCATCAGGTACCAGCCAAAGAAAACCAGCCAGCACGATAAAATCTATTCCTGTTGATCTAAGGACTGAAAGAACCCTTCCTGAATTATATAATTCGTTCCGGTCGAAAACTACTGTCTCCACACCCAAACGCTTAGCCCTTTCTAAAACAAAAGCATCAGGATTATTCGAAAGCACAATTCTCACTCTTCCAATCTTTTCAGTCGAAAAATAGGTAATAAGGTTATGGGCGTTTGTTCCTGACCCGGAAGCAAATATCGCTATGTTTCTCATAATTAGCTCTTTACAAAACAGCCATGTTTTACTACATAAGGATAAAAGTAGTCCTTATGATTCTGACTATCAAAATTATAATCTATTTTATTAGCAAAAATAATGTAAATTGCTTGAAAAATTTTGCGCAAATATATTTCTTTGCAGGGTTCAAAATCTAATTATTAACCAAAATTTGAGATTATGTCTGATATTGCAGCAAAAGTAAAGGAGATTATCGTTGACAAGCTTGGCGTTGACGAGTCAGAAGTAACCCCTGAAGCAAGTTTCACCAATGACCTGGGAGCTGATTCTCTTGACACTGTTGAGCTTATCATGGAATTTGAAAAAGAATTCAATATCGGTATTCCTGACGATCAGGCAGAAAGCATCACCTGCGTTGGAGACGCTATCAAGTACATCGAGGAGAATGCAAAGTAATATTGCATAACCGAAGAACAAGAAAACACATGAGAAGGGTTGTAGTTACCGGCCTGGGAGCTCTGACTCCACTGGGCAGGAATGTAAGCGAATTTTGGGATAACCTGAAGAACGGGGTCAGCGGGTCCGATCTTATCACCCGTTTTGACACCACACTCTTCAAAACAAAATTTGCATGCGAGGTAAAAGGCTATAACCCTGCAGATTATTTTGACCGGAAAGAATCGCGTAAAATGGACCTCTATACTCAGTTTGCACACATTGCAGCTGATGAGGCCATTAAGAATTCAGGCCTTGATCTGGAAAAGATCAACCTTGACAGGTCAGGTATCATCTGGGCTTCGGGCATCGGAGGGATAGATACTTTTACGAATGAGATGAAAGGGTTTGTAAATGGGGGGCAAACTCCTCGTTTCAGTCCTTTCTTCATTCCGAAAATGATCAGCGACATTGCGGCCGGACTGCTTTCCATAAAGTATGGTTTCAGAGGTCCGAATTTCGGTACTGTTTCGGCCTGTGCATCATCAACCAATGCCATTATTGATGCTGCCACCTATATCCAGATCGGTAAAGCTGATATATTTATTGCAGGAGGATCTGAGGCAGCCATTAATGAACCGGGCGTTGGCGGGTTCAATGCCATGCAGGCTTTGTCGACCAATAACGATGAATATAAGACAGCCTCACGGCCTTTTGATCAGACCCGCGACGGATTTGTTATGGGTGAAGGTGCAGGAGCCCTGATCCTTGAAGAATATGAACATGCAAAAGCCAGGGGTGCAAAGATCTACTGCGAAATAGCAGGAACGGGACTTACGGCAGATGCCTTTCATGTCACTGCCCCTCACCCCGAAGGTCTGGGAGCCAGAAATGTGATGAAGGCGGCTATTGAAGATGCCGGTCTTACTGTAGCCGATATCGACCATATAAATGTACACGGTACGGCCACACCGCTTGGTGATATTTCAGAGACCAATGCCATCAGGGAACTTTTCGGTGAGCATTCATATAAGATCAATATAAGTGCTACAAAATCGATGACCGGTCACCTGCTCGGTGCAGCAGGTGCTGTGGAAGCTATAGCAACGATCCTTGCTCTTTTGAATAATATTGCTCCTCCTACTATAAACTTTAAGGTCCCTGATCCCGAAATAGACCAGGATCTTAATCTTACTCTCCTTAAGGCCCAGGAAAAAGAAATTAATTTTGCTATGAGCAATACTTTTGGTTTCGGCGGGCACAATGCTTCGATACTAATAAAAAAACACCGGTAACTGTCTCTCTCTTTGAAAAGTAAGATCACCATCTTAAACTTAACAAAGAAGGAACTGCGTTCCCGGTTAAGAAATATTCTGGGTTTCAGACCCCGCAGCCTCTTCTTATACGAAAAGGCTTTCATTCATCGTTCGGCATCACAAACCATGCCCGGAGGTTTAAGAATCAATAACGAAAGACTTGAATACCTGGGTGATGCGGTCCTTGATACCATTCTTTCAGAACATCTTTTTTATAAATATCCTGTATCAGATGAATGTACCCTCACCAAAATTAGATCGAGGCTGGTAAACGGTGACCAGCTTAATAACCTGGCCCTGTCAATGGATATCAACACCCTGATAGTTAGTAATGTAAATAAGAACCACACATCAAAGCACATTTACGGTGATGCACTGGAAGCTCTAATTGGAGCATCTTTCCTGGACAGGGGATATAGTAAAACGAAGAAATTCATCCTGTCATCTCTATTCAACGGCAATTTCGACCTTGCGAAACTGGCCGATATCGATAATGATTACAAGAGTCAGGTGTTCCAGTGGGCCCAGAAAATGAAAAAACAGATAAGCTTTAACTATAACGAAGACTACGACTATTCAGGTAAATGTAATCTTTTCACGTCAACACTGAGGATTGACCAGGAGATATACGGGGAAGGGACAGGGTCTTCAAAAAGGGAAGCTGAACAGGCTGCAGCCCAAAAAGCATGGGAAAAGATCAGCAGTACTGGTTTTATTGAATAAATTACTATATTTTCTTACCTTTAAGAAGGTTTATTCTCCGCCATGAAATCGCAGAGAAAGAAAATCAGACATAAATTACTGGTTACCGACACAGCCGGTGACTGGCTCTTGGGGCTTGTAACTACTGATCCTGATTACAAAACATCCCTGCTTTTAAACAGTACTCTTAATATTAGACTAAAAGCCAGCCAGCCGGTAACTATAGAGAGCGGAGATAATGGTAAATGCTCATTTTCAAGATTTACTTCATTATCGGAAACAAGTGAAATATCATATTTTCTGGTTGCCAATAAGGCAGAGAACTGCCTGTTGAACAGACAATATCCGGCTATAGATTATTTCCTGCTGATAAGAGGTAATAACGCGGAGGAACAAATAATTGAAGCCATCCGTAAAACAGTTGAGATTACTGCTGTTTTCAGGCTGGAACTCGGACTGGATTTTGAGGAAACAATTTCATTTTAAAACATACTCAACAATGGAAGATCTGTACTTTAACCTGTCTACCGAAGAGTTCTCCAAAGGGAGAAAAATACTTGTATGGGTAGTTGCCTGCCTTTCAACAGCAGTCGCTTTCTGGGATCTGTACCTGGAGCTGGTCAAACATGACAGCAATACCACCTTTGGACTTACTGCCACACTTTTACTGATAAGTGCATTTCTTATTACGATTGCCATACTGTCTACATCCAAAAGAAAATCCCATTTCTTCAAGGTCGATTCAGAAACTATCTCGTTCCAGTACGGACTGATTTTTCCCAGTCACAGGACATTCAGGTGGGATGATATTGAGAGAATATTCCTTCCACCGCATAAAAAGGACGCAATCCTGGAATTCAAGGATGGAAATACTTATGAAATTAACCTTACATGGATAGAGAAGAACAAATCAAGACTTATCAGAAGGCACATCTACTATACGGCCATGAATAAGAAGATTGAGGTTCTGAAGAAGGAAAAAAGAAAATGAGCGATCAGCTATGCTGAAGCGCTCATTCCCTACTAACCCAAAACCTAAACCTAAGTTATGAAAAGTGAAATCCTGTTTTTCAAAGAAAAGGAGGCGGCTTGCCGCCTCCACGTTTTTGTTTAACCTAAACCTAATCTAACCTATGAAAAAAACCTCACTTAGTAATTAACAAAACCTGTGCCAAAAAACAAAAGCCTTTCTTAAAGTTTTCTTAAAATTTATTAAAAAAAGCCGGTAGCATACAGAAAACAGATATTTTGAATGACCTGATGATTACAGATCGTGCATAGTATTCCCCAAAACATACTCTAGTTAAATAAAGTTAAATTTCCCGGAAAATTAATTATTAAGGGTAATTTTGCTTAACATTTAATACGTTACCTGACTGAGAGTCAGGGCTAAATTGTATATCAGGTGAGCTGATCCGGCAATGAAGAAAAGTACGATAATATTGCTAGCTGCCATCTTCTCGGTAATGATCTCGGGTTTGATAATTGTCCAGGTATACTGGATAAATAATGCACTCGAGACGAAAGATGAGCAGTTCAGGGTTGTAATAAACAATGCTCTTGATGCTGTAGTGATGGACCTGGAAAGACAGGAAACGGTAGACAGGATCATAGATGAGATAGACCTGACTACAACCGATTCGGTTTTTGCTATTATCCCCTCCCAATCGCCGCTGGCCAGGCAGCTTCAGTCAATTTCTCCTGAAGAACAATTCAGTGAAATCCCCGGTATGAATGGTGTCTATCCCATAACCATAGGAAGGGATGGCAGGACCATAGTATTCTACCCTGAGGATGACATTTCTCTCTCTGAAAACGATGCTCCGGAGGTGTCGGTTGAAACTATCCGTGCAGGTATATCAGACAGGCTGACCAACAAAACCGTAATGCTACGTGACATAATGGGCAAGATGCTTACAGACGTACCTGAACTGCGCGACCGGGTCAATCCAAATGATATAAGCAATATGATCGACAGGAAGCTTTCCAGGGTCGGGGTCGATCTGAAATATGAATATTCCATAGCTGACGGGGGGGATATTATCTATAAGTCGGAGACTTATACAGCCCGTACCACTTCGAACAAATATATGAGGCAGCTTTTCCCGAATGATCCGGTGCCGGGTCAGTATATGCTCACTGTCTATTTCCCTAACGAAACAAAGTATCTCATTTCACAGTTTGGTTTTATCGGCCTCTCTTCCATATTAGTTACCCTTCTGCTTGTCTTCTTCTCAACAGCCAATATAATTATAATCCTGAGACAGAAAAGGTTATCGGAGATCAGGAATGATTTCATCAATAATATGACTCATGAGCTTAAGACCCCGATCTCTACAATATCACTTGCCTCGCAGATGATGGCCGACCAGTCAATTTCATCGAACCAGAAAAATCTGAACAACATATCGAAGATACTGAGCGATGAAAGTATGCGCCTCAAGTTCCATGTTGAAAAAGTACTTCAGGCATCGGTCTTTGACAACGGTACCATGGGCCTCAAGTTTGTGGATTCGGATATTCATAACCTCCTAAGGAATGTCGTTGACAGTTACTCACTTCAGATATCCGACCGGAAAGGCAGTATAAAAACAAACTTTGAAGCCGGCACACATACTCTCAGGATCGATGAAGTTCACTTTTCCAACATGATATCGAACCTGATTGACAACGCAATAAAATATTCCGATGAATTTCCTGAAATTCTGATATCCACAAGTGATACGAAAACAGGGGTTTGTATTTCAGTATCAGACCAGGGTATAGGAATTAGTAAAGAAGACCTGAAAAGGATCTTCGAGAAGTTTTACCGTGTACCCACCGGTAACATTCATAATGTAAAAGGTTTTGGGCTGGGACTAAGTTATGTCAAAAAAGTGATTGACGAGCACAACGGAACGATATCAGTTAACAGCACACAGGGAAAAGGCACTACTTTCAAGATAATAATACCGATAAAACAGAGATAGCATGATCAATATCCTTCTAGCGGAAGACGACAGCAACCTGGGTTCTCTTCTCAGGGATTACCTGGAAGCCAAGAATTTTCAGACAACCCTTGTTCCCGACGGGGAACAGGCATGGGAAAAGATCATTAATGAGAAGTTCAATCTCTTCATTCTTGATGTCATGATGCCTAAAATGGATGGCATAACCCTGGCCGGGAAGATAAGAAATGCAGGTAATGAAACACCGATAATATTCCTGACGGCAAAGAACCTGGAGAAAGATATTATTGAAGGATTCACTGCAGGG
>JBJKPH010000416.1:0-4299 GCA_046706585.1 Bacteroidales bacterium
CTGTGTATATGTATAGCTCCGAAATAAAGGGGTTTTTAATGGCTTTCCTGGCCTCAATTTCATAAATTGATATTTTGGTACGCTTGATAGTCCCAAGCTCAATTATCATAGGAATAACTGCCTTAATGGCTATATCCAGAGTTCTGTTGCTGCCATATAGTGCACTCATTTTTGAATCAATTGTTGCACGATTCACATTTGGCTGGACTTTAAAAATGGCACTAAGAGAAACCAACATGTCGTATGTAATCGGATATGTCAATGCCAATAAACATAGCACCATAACCTTCCGGTCGGTTTCAGGAAGCAGGTTATATGACTCAGGATTAAATTTGGATAGAATTGTTTTAATAATTTCAGGCCTTGATAAGGTCTGTTTAGCATATATAGCTGCTTTATTAATCCGGTTGACTCCTTTCGTATATTGACTCATATCCTGTCGGAATTCATTCAATGAGACTTCTCCCGACTGTAATAGCCTGATAATACCATCATTCAACACTTTAAATGGTATCCGCTGGTTTATGCCGATATATTTTCCTTTCTCCTTCATCATATCTCTATAAATGGTATTATTACTTCCCAGAAGTGACTTCCCCCATGTGTGATTAACCGGTCATTCTCCGGCACAAAAGCAGATTTATCATTCAGGTAAACCGATAAATCTTTTATCCCAACTGGCAGGGAAGTATTACTTTTGAGAAATTCATTCTTCAGTGTTTCATTGGAAAAACGGATATGTCTTTTGCTTCGTGACAGTGCGCCAAATTTCTCATTTAACCTCAGACTCCTGATTCCGGTGGCTTCAATATTGCCATGGTCCGTGGTAATGAACATCATATAACTGCAAATTCCGGTTAAATTGAGCCACGATTTCCGGTCCAATGTGAGCCACTGATTCCGGTTTAAAGTGAACCACTAATTCCGGACTAAAGTGAACCACCCAAAAATCGATTTCATTTTCAATTTTAACTTATTAAAATTAAACAATATTATTCACTTTTCTTGTCCTTCCTCTTGCGATAAGACTCTCCCTTAAGTTCGATCCTGTGAGAGGAGTATACTAAACGATCAAGGATAGCATCGGCGACTGTTTTGTCGCCGATGATTTCATACCACTGCTCTACTGGCACCTGGGAGGTAAATATGCTGGATCTGTTCTCATGCCTGTCTTCAATGATTTCCAGGAATGAAAGCCTGCTTTGGTTATCAAGTGGTTGCAGGCCAAAGTCATCAATAATCAGAAGATCAGCCTTTTCCATCCTTGTGATCTCCCTCAGATATGATCCGTCGGCCTTAAGCATTTTGAGTTTAGCCAGAAGCTTTGCCATGTTATAATACATAACTTTAAACCTGAGGCTACAAGCCTGATTGCCCAGAGCTGAGGCAATATAGCTCTTCCCAACACCGGTGGCTCCGGTAATAATGATATTTTCCTTTTTGCTGATAAAATTACACTCCGCAAGCCGCAGTAGAAAGTTCCTGTCCAAAGCTCTCTGTTCATCGAAGATTATTTCCTCGATGCTTGCCCTGTACCTAAACTTTGCTAATAGTATGGATCGTTCAACTTTCCTGGTTTTTCTCTCATCTAACTCAGCATCAAGCAGGTAATTGATCATTTCATCAGTAGTGTAATTTTGATACTTTCCTGTCACAAAAGTAGATTCAAAGGCTCTATGCATTCCCATAAAACGAAGCTCTTTTAGTTTATCTGATATTATCTAACTTTGCTGTAATAAAAATTAAATTCTTAACATGAGAAGAAGGAGACATTTTCTTATTTTGAATCTAATTTTGGTATGTATCAGTTGCCAAACAGAAAACCATATATCATTGCATAACCTTAAACCACTTAGTGAGATCGAATCATTTGGTGATTCCATATTCTTTAAGACAATAAACTCAATGCAATATATTGATAATAAATACTATATTTTAGATGGGTACTTCAAAAGGATATTGATCCTTGATAATAATAGAGATCTATTATCTGTTTTTGGTAAACCAGGAAGAGGTCCCGGAGAATTAAACCATCCATATTCATTTTTCCAATATAATGATTCAACTTATATTAGCGATTTTGGAAAGATATTAATCTATAATAATGGAATATTCTCGAGATCTATCCTTACTACTCCTGAATCAAACACTTCTAAATTCTTTGTGTGTGACATTGGAATTTATATGTCTAATGTAATGGATTCCAAAGCAATTGCTGTGTTTAAGAACGACTTCTCAAAGGCTGAATATTTTGGACAAGTATATAATAAGGGTAATAATCCCCGGCAATTGATTGGAATAAATAGGAGACATATATTTCAATCAAATGATAATAGTATTGTTACGTCTGTGCTTGGTTATCCTGTTATTGAAAAATATTCGGGAGATATGCATCTCATTGATACTCTTTCACTAGTAAACAATACTTATGTTAAGTCAAGACTTGAAGTAACAAACGAAGTGTTGAAGAATCCTAAAGCCTATGGTAATCTCGTCTGTGATGCAACCTATAATAATGGTAAATTGTATGTGCTAATATATGACAATGACAATGCCAATGAAAATGTAAAATATGCATGTAACAAGGTTTTAGTGATTGATTGTGAGAGTTCAAAACTTAAATTAATTGAAATATTAGAATTAATATATCCTCCCGAAACAAGTGGAATATATTCATCCATTTTAGTAAATGACAACCAACTAATCGCATTCAATGCGATCGCAACAAAACTCCAAATATTCAGCTTAAACTAGTTATTACAAGAAAGAAGTTTTAAATACTACTCAATTCTAAAGTGTTGGCTAGCATCTCTTTGGTGCTTATTCTCCTGATAATAATAGTAATATGTAATCGAAAAGTATTCACATTTTTTCCATTTCATTAAAGATTCTGCATCTTTCCATCTATAATAAAGCAGATAACTGTATTCCATAAATCGACCGGATATTTCGGTGATATCGGCCGGTTTTCGCAAGTATGGGTTGATCGATGAGATCAACCTTCGTTGAAACTATGACTGACAAGTGTGAGGTGCAAGCATCATTCCCTGCCTGCCCTCAAAAACGCCTGGTCATTCAAATAAAAATTATGATAATTATTATTTTTGTAACTACTGACTCTGTCAGGTTGATTGCAGTATTCAAATTCAAGATATAATATTATGATATACAACAACATACTGGAAACAATAGGAAACACGCCCCTGGTCAGATTAAACAAACTGGCTGATCAAAGCAAATGTGAGATAATTGCAAAGATTGAAAGTTTTAATCCGGCTGGTTCGATAAAAGACCGGACGGCCTCTTTCATGCTCAGTAATGCGGAAAAAGAGGGGCTAATCAACAAAGAAACCCTTATTGTTGAACCTACCAGTGGAAATACCGGGATAGGATTAGCAATGTATTGTGCATGCAAAGGCCTCAGGCTTATACTTACCATGCCTGAAAGCATGAGTGTTGAAAGAAGAAAAATTCTTGAAGCTTTCGGGGCTAAACTTGTACTAACACCAAAACCCGACGGGATGAAAGGAGCTATTGCAAAAGCAGAGCAGATAGTAACCGAAAACAAGGATGCTTATATGCCGATGCAATTTGAAAACCCTGCCAACCCCGAGATACACAGAAAGACAACAGCTATGGAAATTTGGGAACAAACAAATGGTAACATAGATATTTTTGTTGCCTGCTGCGGGACCGGGGGGACTATTACAGGAACATCCGAAGGATTAAAAAAACTCAATCCCGGGATAAAAACCATTGCAGTTGAACCAGCAGCCTCACCCGTTCTTTCCGGGGGAAAACCAGGAATCCATAAGATCCCCGGTGCAGGGCCAGGATTTGTCCCTAAGATTGTAAATAAATCAGTTATTGACGAAATAATAAGTATTGAGGATGACGAAGCCCTGATGACTGCAAAAGAGCTGGCAAGTAAAGAAGGGATCCTATGCGGAATTTCTTCCGGGGCTGCTGTTTGTGCCGCCCTTAAAATAGCAGAAAGAAAAGAATACTCAGGAAATACTATTATTGTTATATTGCCTGATACAGGAGAACGATATTTATCTGAGTTAATATAAGAAAACCATTCTCTGTTTATCACAGACACTCATCAACAATACCAGAAATAAATAATAGTATAACACCTGGCAACTGTTTTATAACTCATTCCTGATAACAATCAGACAAGAGCCGACAGTGAAGAATTGCAGCTTAAAGGAAGCATTCCGAGCACCTTCCATACTTATTACCTCTGATTTACATAAAAGTGGTTTATTGAGGTGAATAGTTGGTAATTATTTATCC
>JBJKPH010000417.1:0-3862 GCA_046706585.1 Bacteroidales bacterium
TAACCCTGTTGTGGCGCATACGGCAGGCAGCTATGGCCTCGAAGTGTTCCCTGAAGACCGGAGGTACAGACCGGGAGTAATATATCCGCTTCAGACATTCACACATGGACGTGAACCGGATATGGCACGGGTACCTTTCTTTATCGAAGCAGAAGATGCAGGTTCCCTGGAAATAGTAAGAAATGTTGCAGCAGGCATCGGGGGAGAGGTGCACTGTATCGACGCGGAAAAAAGGAAAAGAATACATCTGGCGGCTGTGTTTGTATGCAATTTTGTGAACTATATGTTTGTTTCAGGCAGGGAAGTTCTGGCCGAAACCAAACTACCTTTCAACATACTTGAACCATTAATAAGGGAGACACTGGATAAAGCACTGGCTATCGGTCCTGATAATGCACAGACCGGACCTGCTGTAAGAAATGATATATTGACTATTGAAAAGCATTTGGATTTATTATCTTTCTCTCCTGAACTAAAAAAGATATATAGAGCTACAACCGAATCGATAATCGATCATTTTAGGGGAATTGAAAATGAGTAATTTTAAAGAAGACCTCGGCAGGATTAAAGCATTTGTGTTTGATATTGATGGAGTATTGTCAACTCAAACCATCCAGCTCGATCGTGACGGTTTGCCTCTGAGGACTATTAACCTGAGAGATGGTTATGCAATACAACTGGCTGTAAAAAAAGGGTACAGGATCGCTGTTATCTCAGGAGGGAAATCACCTTCATTTGAGACCAGGCTGAGGTCACTGGGTGTTGGTCATATATACCTTTCGAGCCATAACAAGAAACAGGTATTACAGGAATTCATGACCTCTGAAGAACTGGAAAGCAGAGATATACTTTATATGGGGGATGATATCCCCGATTTTGAGGTCATGCAGATTGCCGGAGTTGCTGTATGTCCTTCTGATGCTGATAGCGAAATAAAACAGATATCCGTCTACATATCCGACAAGAGGGGTGGTGAAGGATGTGTCAGGGATATAATTGAGCAGGTCATGAGACTCCATGGTAAATGGATGAACCATGATGCATATATCTGGTAGTGAATATGAAAGAGTTCTTAAAATTAATACGATGGCCTAACCTGCTGATAGTGATAATTATACAGGTGCTGTTCAGATATGCGGTACTGGCACCTCTGGTGTCCGCAATAAATGTCAGTCTCCTTCCTTCGGGAAATATGGTTGCTATGAGCCTGCAGTTATCCACGATCGATTTCATTCTCCTGGTTTTTGCCACGGTTGCAATAACAGCGGGAGGTTACGTAATAAATGATTATTTCGATATCCGGACTGATCTTATTAACAGGGGCGAAGTTATTGTCGGCAGCAGAATATCAAGGCGAAAAGCAATGATGTGGCATAACATGCTGAATATTGCCGGTGTGGCGGCAGGTGTGCTGATCTCGTGGAGGGTAGGTTACCTGTGGGCAGGAATTATGTTCCTTATGGTCTCGGGCCTGCTCTATTTCTATTCTGCCACATATAAACGCCAGTTACTGATAGGTAACCTGATCGTTTCAATCCTTACAGCTATGGTCCCCATGATGGTGGTATTTTTCGATATTGCTGCCCTTTTCAGGTTCTATAGCGGGATAGTGGAATCAATGCCTGTGCTTAAGGTTTTATGGATGTGGGGATTAGGGTATGCAGTGTTCGCCTTCCTGACAACTTTCGCCAGGGAGATAATCAAAGACATGCAGGATTATGAAGGAGATAGCGCCTATGGAAGCAACTCACTTCCGGTAGTGGCAGGAATAAAAGTCTCGAAGGCAGCAACTGTTGCTTTACTCGTGATAACAATGGCTTTGCTTATGATGGTTTGGTATTTTTTCCTTCACGATCTGCTTACATTATTGTACATTCTTGTAATCCTGATAGCTCCCATGGCATTGTTGATATTGCTGATTATCCGCGCAAAAGATACTTCACAATTCGGACGTGCGAGCATGTTTCTCAAAGTGATAATGCTGGCAGGAATATGTTATTCTGTACTCGCCTGGTTTATAATTACCAAAAACCTGTTCCTCTGATATGCCTTCATTTGAGCTCAATGGCTGGAAAATAATCCTTGCCTCTTCCTCACCAAGACGGAAGGAGCTGCTTGGCAGCCTCGGTTTCGATTTCGAAGTGAGGGTCAGGGAAGTTGATGAATCTGTACCTGAAGGGATGAAAAGAGAAGAGGTGGCACTATACCTTGCACACAGGAAGGCTATTCAGTTTAAAGATGATATTTCTGCAGGCGAAATAATAATTACTGCTGATACTATTGTTGTGCTCGATGGGGAGATACTGGGAAAACCATTAAATCCCGGTGAGGCCCGTGATACCCTCCGCCGGCTTTCAGGCAGATCACATGAGGTAATTACGGCTGTCTGTATGCTTACTTCAGGATCGGTGGACAAATTTTATTCTGAAACAAAAGTAAGCTTCACGCATCTTGAAGATGAGGAAATAACTTACTATATTGAAAACTTTGCCCCCTATGATAAAGCAGGGGCTTATGGTATACAGGAATGGATAGGCATGATAGGCGTTGACCATATTGAGGGATCATATTTTAATGTTATGGGATTACCGGTAAGGTTGATCTACTCAAGACTGAAAGCGATGGGAGTAGTTGGATTAATGGAGTAACTGCAAAACTGCAAAACTGCAAAACTGAATAACTGCAAAACTGCAAAACTGAATAACTGAATAACTGCAAAACTGCAAAACTGAATAACCAAATACAAAACCTCAACACTATGAAAAAGATATTGATTTCGTTCCTGGGACTGATACTTCTGATTAAGCCATCATTGAAGGCCGATGAGGGTATGTGGATACCAATCCTTATCGATCAGTTCAATATCAGGATAATGCAGGAAAAGGGATTTAAGCTAACTGCTGAGGATATCTATAGTGTAAACAAGGCATGTATGAAAGATGCAGTACTTATCTTCGGTGGTGGTTGTACAGGTGAGGTGATATCGGGAGAGGGACTGGTGATAACTAATCATCACTGCGGCTATGGACAGATACAGTCACATTCAACTCTTGAGCATGATTACCTTACCAACGGTTTTTGGGCAATGTCGAGGGATGAAGAACTTTCCAACCCTGGACTTTCAGTAACATTCCTCAAGTGGATGGAGGATGTTACCGGCAAGGTTCTGGAAGGTGTTACCGACGATATGACCGAAGAGGAACGGCAAAACAGGATAAATGCCAATATTGCACCTCTTATCAGGGATGCCATCGCTGGCACCGGCTATACGGCACAGGTAAGGCCTTTCTATATGGGAAACCAGTATTTTCTGTTTGTAAACGAGACTTTCAGGGATGTAAGACTGGTAGGCGCACCTCCATCAGCCATAGGAAAATTCGGAGGTGAAACCGACAACTGGATATGGCCAAGGCATACTGGTGACTTCTCGTTGTTCAGGATATATGCCGGTAAGGATAATAAGCCTGCCGAATATTCAGAAGAGAATGTTCCGTATAAGCCTGGTTATTTCTTTCCTATTTCCCTTAAAGGAATAAAGGAAGGTGATTTTACCATGGTTTTTGGTTACCCGGGAGGAACAGCTCAATATGCTCCGTCATATTATATTCAGATGCTTACCGAAACTGTATATCCCAATATGATCAGGCTCAGGGATAAGAAACTTGAAATAATTATGGCTGATATGGATGCTGACCCGCAGGTGAGGATCCAGTATTCATCCAAAAAATCGGGTATTGCAAATTCGTGGAAAAGATGGATTGGTGAGAGCCAGGGTCTTGAGAGGATAGGTGCTGTGAAAAAGAAACAGGAGTTCGAAAAGAGATTCAACGAATGGGCAAATTCAACTCCTGAGAACAGGGCA
>JBJKPH010000418.1:0-5384 GCA_046706585.1 Bacteroidales bacterium
ATCCCAGGGGGATCACACAATTGTAACCCGGATGTACAGCATGATCCCCGACTCCGGAGGTGTCGCACAAAATCCCCCTCTCTACGTTTCCCCCATTCCCATTTTTTGCCATACCGTCCATGGTCTATGTAATATTTGAAATGATGGAATATGAGTCAGGTAGATATAATATATGAGAACAATTTTTTTATTTTGATGTTTAACAGGAAATGAAAAAATATAAAATGAAAAATATAAAAATGATCTCCTGCCTGTTTTTGGCAATTTTTGGTTTATGCTCATGCTCAACGATTCCGAAGGGAGTTGTTGCCGTTAAACCTTTCGATAAGGAAAAGTATTTGGGTAAATGGTATGAAATCGCCCGTTTTGATTTTGTATTTGAAAGGGATATGGACAATACAACTGCAGAATATTCACTGAACGATAATGGTACTATAAAAGTTGATAACAGGGGATTCAACTATAAGAAAAAGAAAAATGAACAGGCCATTGGTAAGGCAAAATTTGTCGGTGATGAAAATATCGCCATGCTTAAAGTTTCATTTTTCGGGCCTTTCTATGCAGGATACAATGTTATTGCCCTTGATGAGGATTACAAGTATGCTCTGGTTTCAGGAGATAAATTTAAATACTTATGGATACTATCACGTGAAACCACTATCCCTGATGAAATAAGGAGTAAATACATTAAGATCGCCGATGAATTAGGGTACAATACATCAGAACTTATCTGGGTTAATCACGACAGCAATTAGTTCTCAGATTTCTATGTTTGGAATGTTGGAAGAGGGCAGGCAGTCCCTCAGTCCCTCAGTCTCTCAGTCTCTCAGTCACCCCTTCTTATCTGACGAAGGCGGATCTCATATCTAAAATCAAAGGGTGCCCCGAAAAAACAGGACACCCTTCTTACGAAACTGAAATTATCAGAGGTCAGGATTTATCTTATCATTAGTGAACTAATCTATTCATGCCATTCCGTTCAGGTTTGTTCAACAAAGCTATAACATATTTAAGCACGGGGAGTTAACATCTGGTTAAAAGCTGTTAAGGAAAAGTTAAATATAAGTCATCTTATGTTTTATAATTATATTTTTGTAATATGAAGAGGTGGAAGTTCATCGGGCTGGTTTCATTAATGGTTTTCTCCCTGCTGGGGATCATATGGGTGCAACTGATCTGGATAAACAATGCACTGGGTGTACGGAACGATCTTTTTAACGGGCTTGTATACCAGAGTCTCCAGGGAGTGGCACGGAGAATTGAAACAGAGAGACAGCTTGCATTTTACGAACATCTGATGAATACCGATTCAACTATGATGATGCAGTCGGTGACCAAGGGAAACAGTCCCGGTAATGGATCGACTCCCCCTGTTATTGATGACCGGAGTAACAGTTCAGGATACGGAACGTCTGAATCGTTCTCGTTTCATATAGCCGGTAATGGTCAGGAGATAATAGTATCGGGCGGTTATAATTCATATAATATTCAGGATACCTCAGTCGAAGCTCCGTTCGATTTCTTTCAGGACGGTCAGCAGATAATATCAGACAAAGGGTCACGGGATGTTGTGATGAGCCCCGGCGACTTCAGGAACTGGGTGATCAGACAATCGGAGGAACTTCGTAAAATGGGTGACCAGATGTTGTCAGAGATATACCAGTGGGAGACAACAAATAAAATTGACAGGAAGAAGGTATACCTTGCACTTCAGGATGAGTTGCACAACCAGGGTATATTTACTCCGTTCGAGTTCATGATACTGGATAACAATAATCCGGTCGATGGCGTATATAACCTGGCCAGTGAATCTGATTTCCAGACCAGTAACTACACAGTAGGTTTGTTTTCTGATAACCTGTTTATGAAGGGCACCAGGCTGTCAGTGGTTTTTCCTGAAAGAAAGAACTATATACTTGGTTCAATGTCGGCAATACTGGGTGCATCGATGCTTTTTTCCCTGATAATACTTTTAACTTTTGCTCTTAGTATATTCTTCATAATAAGGCAAAAGAAGGTATCGGAGATGAAATCGGATTTCATCAATAATATGACACATGAATTTAAAACTCCCATTGCTACAATCTCGCTTGCTGCTGATACAATTTCCAATCCAAGGGTAATAAGCGACAATGAAAGAGTGATGCATTTCATAGGCATGATCAAGAAAGAGAATACCAGAATGAACAAGCAGGTTGAGAATATACTTCAGATTGCATCGCTCGACAGGAAGGAAATGGATTTCGACTTCGTAAAACTCGATATGCACCAGGTGATAAGGCACTCTATTGATACAATAGGTATACAGGTTGAAGGGAGGAACGGTAATATTTTCTTCCATCCCGGAGCAACAGAGCACATCGTTAATGGTGACAGGGAGCATCTTACAAACCTTGTACATAACCTGCTGGACAATGCCAATAAATATTCACCGGAGTCACCTGAGATAACTGTTACCACCGGGACCGTCGGGAACGACCTTTTGCTTACGGTTGAGGATAAGGGAATAGGTATGACCAAATCGATCCAGTCGAAGATATTTCAAAGATTCTACCGTCAGTCAAGCGGTAATGTTCATAACGTAAAAGGTTTCGGATTGGGACTGAGTTATGTAAAGGCCATAGTGGATGCTCACCATGGTCACATTGAAGTTTTCAGCGAACCCGGCAAAGGAACAAAGTTCCATATTTATTTACCATTATACAGATAGCTGTCATGGAGAATATACGCAAGATATTTCTGGTTGAGGATGATCTGAGTTTTGGATCGGTTTTAAAATCATATCTTGAGATTAATGATTTCACCGTTGAATGGGTTGATGACGGGAAATATGCGATTGAAACCTTTCGGCATGGGATGTACGACCTTTGTATCCTCGATGTGATGTTGCCAAATGTTGATGGTTTTACCATAGCATCTGAAATAAGGGATATCAACAGCGGGATACCTATTATCTTTCTCACTGCAAAGAAACTGAAGGAAGATGTGCTAAAAGGTTATGGTCTGGGTGCCGACGATTACATTACCAAGCCATTCGATACCGATATACTGCTGGCTAAGATCCGTGCCATTATGGGCAGATCAAAATGGACCAGGAACCTGAGCGATGTCCTGAAAATAGGAGTCTTCGAATTCAACAGGAAACTTCGTACCCTTAAAGGCGGAAGTGAACAAAGGAAACTATCACCAAAGGAGGCCCAACTCCTTGAAATGCTTGCCGGATCATCTAACAATCTGCTCAGCCGCGAAGCAGCACTGAAGGCAATATGGGGATCGGATGATTATTTTACGGCCAGGAGTATGGACGTTTATATTACAAAACTCAGGAAATATCTTGCCGATGATCCGACGATAGAGATTAAGAACATACATGGTTCGGGATTCCAGATGATCGTCGGTGAGGAAGATTAACCCTTTAGATCTTCTTTTTTGAACCTGAGCGGAAGGAGGGGATCGATCCCCTTTACAACCATTATTCTCTTTTCTCCATACAGAATTATTCTGATCATGCTCCCGGTCCGGTCTTCTTCTTCAGCTATAAGCTGCCTGCAGTTGCCACAGGGTGTTACAGGTTCGTCTGTGAACATATCATCCCTGGAAGCACAGACTGCCAGTGTCAGAATCGTCTCTCCGGGCCAGTTGGCTCCGGCATATGACAGTACTGTCCTCTCGGCACATGAGCCTGAAGGAAATGCTGCATTCTCCCTGTTGTTGCCTGAAAGTATAACGCCATTACCCAGCCTGACAGCAGCACCTACCCTGAACCCTGAATAGGGTGCATATGCTTTGCGCGATGCCTCGATGGCTGAATTCAGCACCTCCCTGTCTTCTTCAGAAAGTTCTCCGGTGCTGGTTATTTCAGATATCCGGATGTCGGTTTTCCTGTCCAATTTTCTTATTGTGTTAACAGAATTATGTTTAAAAGTAACAAAAATGGTTAATTAATTATACGATGACCCGCCGTAATTCAGTTATCTAATATATATTTTTGCCGGAAACCCCGGGTATATGAACAGGTATGTTATAATATTTCCACTGGTAGTTCTAATGATGGCATGTTCCACCACAAGGAGAGGAACCGGCCCTGCTGCAACAGTCACACACTCCGACAGGGATGTTGCCGCCTATGCCGATAAGTATGCCATGATGGCTATGGAGGAGATGAGAAGGACCGGAATACCTGCCAGTATAACCCTTGCACAGGGAATGATAGAATCAGATTATGGCAGGAGCCGCCTTGCAACCGAAGCAAATAATCATTTCGGAATAAAATGTCACAGCGACTGGAATGGAAAGAAGATATATCATGATGATGACAGAAGACACGAATGCTTCAGAAAATATAGCAAGGTTGAGGAATCTTTTACTGACCACAGTAATTTTCTGAGAGACGGGGTCAGGTACCGGTTTCTATTCGATCTTAAGCCTGACGATTACAGGGGATGGGCAAAAGGATTAAAGCAGGCAGGCTATGCCACCAATCCAAGGTATGCAAATATGCTTATTGATAAGATCGAGGAGAATAATCTCTACCTGTACGACAGGGAGGTTATCGCAGGCAGAGGTTATGTCAAACCGGTGATAACAGCATCAAACCAGGGAGATGATAAAAATGTGCCAGGGAACTACGGTAATGATTCTCAGGAATATGTGGTGCGCGATAATCCCTCTTCCAGGATCAGGGTTAATAACAGGATAGAGTACATCATTGCAAGGGAAGGGGATACATATGAATCAATTATCGATGATTATGATCTTCTGAGCTGGGAGCTTTTCAGGTACAACGATCTTGATGATGATTCTGAGTGTTATCCGGGACAGATGTTATATCTACAGCCTAAGAGGAAAAGGGCCGAGGCAGGTAAGGAATACCATGTTTTATCCGAAGGTGAAACGATCTACCAGGTATCACAGAACTATGGTATAAAGCTTAAAGTGCTGTGTGACCTCAACCATATTGACCAGGGGTATGAACCACCTGCAGGTACTGAACTATGGCTCAGGAGACCTAAGCCTGATGGTCTTTGATTATTTTATATTCTGAGAGATCTGTTCCCCTGGCAAACTCAGCCGCTCCCATCAGCTTTCTGCCTTCAGGAAGAACTTTTCTCAGGATAATATAGCCGTCCCCGGCAGTGACCATGATTTTACTTTTCCCCTCCACGATAATTGTTCCCGGAAGATGATCATGGCCCGAGACAATATACCCTGCTTCAATTATCTTGATCACTATTCTATGTTTTGAATTTCCGATAATGGTACGTGCTCCGGGATAGGGAGAGAGCCCCCTGATGAAATTGTATATTTTACGGACTTCATCGTCCCAGCTAATATAGCAGTCTGTGGGGAAAATCTTCGGGGCAGTTTTTATTGATCCACTGTCC
>JBJKPH010000419.1:0-4458 GCA_046706585.1 Bacteroidales bacterium
TAACAACAAATATCTGGAAATCCCTCACAAAACCCATGACCTACTTGGTAGGACGGATACATTCATCCAGTCTGAAAAGCACATTATATTTTTCTTAACACAGTTTAACTTTCCCTTAACACACACATTATTAGCATTATCTATCTTGCAGTATACAATCCTGACTAAATTAAAATGAGGGCGAATTCTGCAATTAACCTGCTATTAATTATTTCTCTGATATCCTGTACAAAGGTTATCGATATTGATCTGCCTGAACATGAAAGTAAGCTTGTGATGAATTCACTGTTTAGGCCGGGAGAGAGATTTTCTGTTTATTTATCAAGAAGTTCGTCGTTTATCGGAGGCCCACCACCGGGAGTAAATAATTGGGATATTAAACTCTTTCAGGATGGAACACTTATAGAATCGGCAACATCTTCTGATACAGTTTTTAATTCTTTTTATGGTCCTAAAGAAAACAGTGTTTATTCTGTCGAAATATCTTCACCAGGGTTTGAGACTATTACTGCAACAGATAGTGTTCCTTCAAAAACATTAATTACTTATATCGTGAGCACTGATGAAGTAATGGTTGATGAATTGGGAACTAAATTGAAACTTTTAAAGTTAGCTTTCAGTGATTCAGCAGATGAAACAAATTTTTATGAGATCAAACTTCATGTAAGATATCTTTATCCTCACTGGCCATCCGATACAGAAGAGTTAATGACTGTCCCGGCACATATTGGGGGAATACCTGTTCAGGGATTTGAAGATGCCTGGATGAATTATCCATATAGAAATGGACTACTGTTTGATGACAAGAAATTTAATGGAGAGGAATGCAACCTTGAAATTTTTACCGGGGTGATGAATAACGATGCTGATGAATATGAGCTTATAGTTGAATTAAACTCTGTATCAGAGAAGTACTATAAATATAAAATGCAACTCGGGTTCTATGAAAAATCGCTTGACTCAGATATTTTTAATGGTGTTCCCGATCCGATTGAACTTTACTCAAATGTTGAAAATGGATATGGGATATTTGCTGCCTGTGTCACTCATAAAGTAATTCTTAACATTAGCAACTAACCATGAAAAGACTGGCATTTATATCTATTGTAATCTTCGTCTGTAATTGTGTAACCGCCCAGAAAGTAACCGTGTCTGGAAATATTTATGATTATGAGACAGGCGAAGTGCTTATCGGAGCAAATATTTATGATAAGGAAACCGGGAAAGGAATGGCCTCGAATGAATACGGATATTTCAGTCTCACCTTTGATCACCCCGGAAAGGTTGCTTTCGCCTGCTCCTACCTTGGATATAATGATACTATTATTTCAGTTTCTTTGACAGAAAGTATTATTCTCAATATCTTTCTTAAACCCGGTGTAGATATTGGAGAGGTAAAGATATCTTCTCAGGCAAATAAACCACAATCGACACATGGATCAATAGATCTTCCTGTTAAGCAGGTAAGAATGCTGCCATCGTTCGGAGGGGAATTTGACCTGATGAAAACGCTTCAATTGATGCCTGGCATACAGTCAGGGAATGAAGGCAACAGTGGACTTTATGTCCGTGGAGGTGGCCCTGATCAGAATCTTGTCCTTCTTGATGATGTTCCTCTTTATTATGTCAACCACCTTGCAGGATTCATTTCCACTTTCAACAGTGATGCTATAAATAATGTTAAACTAATTAAAGGAGGGTTTCCTCCAGGATATGGAGGAAGATTATCTTCAATCCTTGATATTCGTATGAAAGACGGAAACATGAAACAATTTAAAGGATCTGGTTCTATTGGGCTTGTTTCGTCAAAAATTGCTTTGGAGGGACCAATCAAAAAAGATACTTCGTCATTCATTATTTCAGCACGAAGGTTTATGTACGACCTTATAACAATGCCGTTAACCAAGCTCAGTGAGGATAATATGATTGGTTATACTTTTTATGACCTTAATATGAAACTGAATCATAAATTCTCGGAAAAAGACAGAATATTCCTAAGCTGGTATTCAGGAGACGACAGTTCAGTTGCAATCTATAACAATACAAGATCAGATAACGACAAATCGATTGCGAAAGTGCGTTGGGGCAATATGATGAGTGCTTTCAGATGGAACCATGTTTATAACAGGAACCTGTTCAGCAATCTTTCTTTAACCTATACAAGGTTCCGCTTTAACACAACTGCCAAAGACCGGCAGGAAGTGTTAAATGGGGTAACCAATTATAAAGGAGTCTTCAGATCATCAATAGGTGACCTGGGTGCAAAATTTGATTTCAGTTTTTATCCTGCACATTACCAGACGATAAACTTTGGTGCCGGTTCTGTTTATCATAACTTTCATCCATGGTCAAATTCATATAATATAACTGAGGGGAACACAGTTACTCTTGATACAGTAACCGGAAACCGGAATCTTTATGCCTGGGAACATTATGCCTACTTACAGGATAAGATCAATATTGGCAACTTCATTAACTTTGAACTGGGTGGAAGGGGAACATGGTATGTTTCTGATGAAATGTCTTACAAACACCTCGAACCCAGACTTAGCCTGAACATTCTTCCCGGGGACAAAACACAGGTAAGTGCATCCTACAGCGAAATGCAGCAATATGTTCACCTATTAAGCTACTCAAATGTCGGAATACCTATTGATCTGTGGATGCCAGCCACCAAAGATGTACCTCCATTATTATCAAAACAGATTTCTTTGGGGTTAACAAGAAGTTTCAAAGAGAATCAGTTTGATCTTTCGCTGGAATATTATAATAAATGGATGAATAATCTGATCGCTTACAAGACGGGAGTTTCAATAATTGAGTCAACAGAAGACTGGCAGGGTCTGATCGAAAAAGGAGGTAAAGGAAGATCCTGGGGAGTTGAGGTTATGATAAGAAAGAACCTTGGTGCTACAACCGGATGGATCGGTTATACATGGTCGAAAACTACCCGCCAGTTCGATAACCTAAACCAGGGTAAGCCTTTCCCGTATAAATTTGACCGGCGACATGATATCAGTTTCGTTATGTCACATAAGATAAATGATAATATCGACATCTCTGCCACCTGGGTTTACGGAACGGGTAACGCATTTACAATTCCTGTGGGAAAATACAATTCAATTATGGATCTTCCGCAATACTGGGGTTCAGGATCATCCGTTTACGTCTACCCCGGATATATTTATGATGGAAAGAATAACTTCAGAATGAGGAGTTACCACCGGCTCGATGTAGGGATCAATTTTAAAAAAGAGACACGGAGGGGAGAAGGAATCTGGAATATAAGTGTTTTTAATCTCTATAACCGGAAGAATCCTTACTATTACTATATTGACTATGACTGGACAAGTAAGACGACAACGCTGAAACAAAAAAGCCTATTCCCTATTATGCCTTCAGTTAGTTATAGTTTCTATTTCTAGCAAAATCAGAACCTTGTCTCCAGCAGTTCAGCGCATTACAACTAACCACGGAGTGGTTGAATAAAAGACAGGAAAAATTCAGCCCCGCCGGGGCTGGAATCATCGTTATTCACCCTTTACCACGGGTTTCACCCGTGGCTACTTTATTTGAACCCCTCCGGGGTTAATGTGAGTGTGAGTGTGTGAGCGAGAGCGAGGAAATGATTTTTTACGTGTCCTTGTTTTAAGGAATTTATTAAATTGCAATAAATCAGCCACTGATTTAACCAAGGGCCTAACCATGAGAAAGATTATTATCCTGTTATTATTTATGTTACCCGGGGTTTTGTTCTCCCAGGAAAAAAGACTGGCTCTTATTATCGGGAACGGTATATACAATAAGGGCATTTTAGCTAACCCGGAAAATGATGCAAGGGCAATGGAAGCAACCCTGAGCCAGATAGGCTTTAAGGTTCTTAAGTATGAAAATCTTGGTCGGAAGGAGATTGCTATGGCAATAGATCAATTCGGTAACATGTTAAAGGATTACGATGTCGGTCTTTTCTTTTATGCAGGGCATGGTATTCAGTCGAAGGGGTTTAATTACCTGGTACCCGTTGATGCCGAACTTAACTCAGAATCTGACATCGAGTTTAATTGTGTTAGGGCCGACAGAGTGCTTGGTAAGATGGATGACGCAAAAAGCAGGGTTAATTTTATTATTCTTGTTGCCTGCCGAGACAATCCTTTTGAGCAGAGATGGAACAGGTCTGCGAGGTCAAGGGGACTAGCTACGATGTCTGCACCTGCGGGTTCTGTGATTGCTTATGCCACATCACCGGGAAAGACTGCATCTGATGGCGCGGGGAAAAACGGCCTTTTTACATCGAGCATTCTTTCACATATTAATGAGCCTGGGATAACTGCCATCCAGATGTTTCAGAAAGTAACAGCTCAGGTTTTGAGAGAATCAAATGGCTCGCAGCTTCCCTGGGTTTCAACCTCCATGACAGGAGATTTTTTCCTGGTTCCAGGCAGCGGTAAAGCGGATCCC
>JBJKPH010000420.1:0-5173 GCA_046706585.1 Bacteroidales bacterium
TGAAGATTATGGATTGCATGGAATGCGGATCGTGCAGCTTCACCTGTCCGGCACAAAGGCCCCTGCTCGATTTCATCAGGCTTGGAAAGAATATTGTCGGAAAAATGATCAGGGAAAGAAAACAGAAATAATAACAGAAGAAACAAAATAGGATATGAATAAGTTACTGAAAGTATCACCCTCACCACATGAGTATAGCAGGGAGTCGACCGGCAAACTCATGTTCGGCGTGGTGATTGCCCTGGTACCTGCCCTGCTGGCAACAACCTGGTTCTTTGGCTGGGCCGTGCTGCTGGTCACCGGGGTGTCAGTCGCCTCAAGCGTACTGTTTGAATACCTTATACAGAAATTCCTTTTTAAAAGGGAAGCAACAATAGGAGACGGCTCTGCTATCGTTACCGGTCTTCTTCTGGCATTCTGTCTGCCGGTAAATATACCTGTCGGACTGATCATACTTGGAGCACTGGTAGCTATCGGGATAGGTAAGATGACGTTTGGCGGACTGGGAAACAATCCATTCAACCCGGCACTTGTCGGAAGGGTTTTCCTCTTCCTCTCTTTCCCGGTAAAAATGACCTCATGGCCGGTTCCAAACGGTTTTGCAACCAAATATGCCGATGCAGTAACCGGAGCTACTCCCCTGGGCATCCTCAACGAAAGCTACGACAAGGTACCGGTCGGTCAGCTGATGGCCAATCCTCAACTGCACATGCCGGATCACCTCCAGCTATTCTGGGGTAATATGGGAGGATCAATGGGTGAGGTTGCAGCCTTTGCCCTGATTATTGGCCTGGTATATATGCTTATAAGAAAAATAATAACCTGGCATATTCCGGTTACCATAATCTTAACGGTAACCCTGTTCACCGGTATCCTGTGGCTTGCCAACCCCGCTGACAACGCCGACCCGCTATACCATCTGCTAAGTGGCGGACTGCTGCTGGGTGCGATCTTCATGGCCACCGATTATGTTACGTCGCCAATGTCGTACAAGGGAATGATTGTATATGGTGTCGGGATAGGAGTCCTTACCGTACTAATAAGACGTTTCGGGGCTTATCCCGAAGGAGTACAGTTCGCTATTCTTATCATGAACGCGTTCACACCACTGATAAATACCTATATGAAGCCCGTAAGATTCGGGGAGGAGGTGAAACATGGCTAAAAAGGAATCATCACTCAAAAACATGCTGATCGCTCTCTTTACGATCACTTTTGTGGCCTCTGCCGCTCTCGGCGGGATCTATGAACTGACAAAGGAACCCATTGCCGCTGCCAGGCTGGCAAAGAAAAATGCCGCCATCAGCCAGGTGATACCACAATTCGATAATAATCCCGGTGACGATGTTTACAAGATGGCTGTCGATGGAGACACGCTCTATTTCTATCCCGGGAAAGCCGGTGGAGAACTTGTTGGAACAGCAATAGAAACATTTTCAAACCTGGGGTTCGGAGGTAAGATCAGGATAATGGTCGGGCTGCTGCCCGATGGCACTATCAATGACGTAACAGTACTTGAACATGCCGAAACGCCAGGCCTCGGCGATAAGATGGACAGGAAAAAATCGGACTGGAGTATCCAGTTCCAGGGAAAGAATCCTGCCGATTTTAAACTGATGGTCAAAAAGGATGGTGGCGATGTGGATGCCATTACAGCCTCAACAATAAGCTCAAGAGCTTTTTGCGATGCCGTCAGCAGGGCATATGAGAACTATATGAAGAATAAATAAGAGCAATTCTGAAATAATATGAGCCAGTTAAAAAATTTTACCAAGGGATTTATTAAGGAGAACCCGGTCTTTGCACTTTTCCTCGGACTGTGCCCTACCCTTGGAGTTACAACTTCTGTAATTAACGGAATGGGTATGGGTCTTGCCACTACCTTCGTGCTTATGATGTCGAATATTTTCATTTCACTCATAAAGAACTTTATCCCCGACAAGGTCAGGATACCCGCATTTATTGTTGTTATCGCATCATTTGTGACTATTGTTCAACTTGTGATGCAGGCATACGTGCCAACACTCTATGAAGCACTGGGCCTTTTTATCCCGCTGATTGTTGTAAACTGTATCGTACTTGGCAGGGCCGAAGCTTTTGCATCAAAGAATAACCTGCTATCGTCGGCAATCGATGGCCTTGGAATGGGGCTGGGATTTACCATGGCACTGATGACCCTGGGAGGTGTCAGGGAATTGCTCGGTTCAGGATCACTCTTCGGAATGAAGTTCATCAAGGGCGACGGGATGCTGATATTCATCCTTTCACCAGGAGCCTTCCTGGCACTGGGATACCTGATAGTATTAGTCAGAAAACTTAACCGTAAAGAAGCTTGATCATGCAGTACGTAATAATAGTAATATCGGCAATATTCGTCAATAACATAGTCCTGAACAAATTCTTCGGGATATGTCCCTTTATAGGCGTATCGGGTAAGGTTGAAACATCTCTTGGTATGGCAGGTGCCGTTATGTTCGTAATGACCATCTCCACACTTGTAACCTATATTATCCAGACATATATTCTCGATAAACTGGGTATAGCATTCATGCAGACAATCACCTTTATTCTGGTTATTGCCGCACTGGTGCAACTGGTCGAGATAATACTTAAGAAAGTTAGTCCGTCACTCTACCAGGCACTTGGTATCTTTCTGCCGCTTATAACCACCAAC
The DNA here is from genome assembly GCA_046706585.1 of Bacteroidales bacterium. GTDB lineage: Bacteria > Bacteroidota > Bacteroidia > Bacteroidales > VadinHA17 > JBJKPH01. The sequence continues at coordinate 2,675 of JBJKPH010000420.1, forward strand.
TGCGCAGTGCTTGGTGTTGCACTTATGACCGTCCAGAAAGATTTCGACCTTATCGGCGGCGTTATCTTCGCAATCTCAAACTCGATCGGTTTTGGTCTTGCTCTCGTGATCTTTGCAGGTATCAGGGAACAACTTGAACTGTCGGATATCCCTAAACAATTCAGGGGAGTACCTATCGCTTTCATAGTAGCCGGACTGCTGGCTATGGCATTCATGGGGTTTGCAGGAATAGTTTAGAAAGCGTAGGGCGAAAGGCGCTCTCAGCCTTTCAGCAGGATCAGGCTCAGACCAATCACTACGATACCGCTTATCAGACCGTAAATGGCAACATGATGTTTTCCATACTTATGTGCTGCCGGGAGCAGTTCATCAAAGGATATATAGATCATTATTCCTGCCACCAGTGCAAGAACATAGCCAAGGGTGGCATCACTCCTGAAGAATGAGATCAGCAGATATCCGAAGGCTGCACCTACAGGTTCTGCCAATCCAGACAGGGTTGCCCATATAAATGCTTTTTTTCTTGATCCGGTTGCATAATACACCGGAACAGATACGGCGATACCTTCGGGGATGTTGTGAATGGCTATGGCAACAGCAATACTTATCCCGACAGTCAGATCTGACAATCCTGCCATAAATGTAGCTATGCCTTCAGGGAAATTATGTATGGCAAGGGCTATTGCGGTAAATACTCCTACCCTCAAAAGTCTCCTGTTGCTTCCGGGACAGCTGATATCCATCTGCTCAATACTCTTCAGCTCATGTGGATTCTCACGTGAAGGAAGCACCTTGTCGATCAGGGCCGTCAGGAAAAATCCGGCAATAAAAAAGATAAAAGTCAGCCAGTTTGCCTTTGTGTCCCCAACAACACCGCTGATTATCTGATTGGCATCACCCAGTATCTCAGTGAATGAAATATAGATCATTACACCTGCCGAAAAACCCAGCGAGTACGAGAGAAATGTAGTATTGGTTCGCCTGGCAAAAAATGCAAGCGCTCCTCCTATTGCCGTTGCCAGTCCGGCAAAAAGAGTAAGCCCGAATGCTATTATTATTCTGTGCAATTCCATATAACCATGTGAGTATGATGCCCGGCAAAAGTAGTTAAAATATCTTTATTTATAATGATTCTTGATATCAAAGGCATAAGGAATCGCCATGGCTCAAAACCATTCGACTTTTTCCTTTTGCCTTTTACCTTTTCCCTTTTGCCTTTTACATTTTTCCTTTTTCCTTTTACCTTTTACCTTTTACCTTTTGCCTTTTGCCTTTTACTTTTGCCTTTTACTTTTGCCTTTTGCCTTTTGCCTTTTGCCTTTTGCCTTTTACCTTTTGCCTTTTGCCTTTTACCTTTTTCCTTTTTCCTTTTCCTTTTGCCTTTTACCTTTTCCCTTTTGCCTTTTACCTTTTACCTTTTGCCTTTTGCCTTTTCCCTTTTGCCTTTTGCCTTTTCCCTTTTCCCTTTTGCCTTTTGCCTTTTCCCTTTTCCCTTTTGCCTTTTGCCTTTTGCCTTTTCCCTTTTGCCTTTTCCTCCCACCTTGCGGGATCTTCGCTTCGCAACACATTTCGCCGCTAATTACTATCTTTACAAATAACATCAAAGCCACACGTTGATCGATCCGATACCATATTACCGGAAACTTGGCCTGCCGGGGGGAGCAGACCTGCAGCAGGTTAAAAGGGCATACCGTAACAAGGCAAGGCAGTACCATCCCGATCTGAACAGTTCGCCCGGTGCTGCCGACAAGTTTATTGAGGCTACAGAAGCATATGAATTCCTCCTCAACATGTTCGAGCATCTCAATGAGTCACCGCAAACTACAGGTGAGTTTTATGACGAATGGAAACGATTCAGGCAACAACAGGCCCGTAATAGAGCGCAGTCATATGCAAGGTCCGGATACAGCCAGTTCAGGAACTCTGATCTATACAGGACATCTGCAATACTCGACAGGACAAGGCTTTATATCAATCTTGCATTTTCATTGCTGATAGTTTTTGCAGCCATCTATGGATATATCTGGCGCATAAAAATGGTAAGCGAAGGCTATGAGAAACCCAGTCTGATCTCATTCATTTTTCTCCTGTCGGTTGGGTTGGTTTTCCTGGGAATAACGCTTGTATATCTGATCGCCTATTACCAGATACAAAACAAACGAAGAAATGAGAAAAAAGATACGAAACCCGTATAACAGCGAAATGAACAATTGCTTTGCATGCAGCCCGTCAAATCCAATAGGGCTGAAGCTTTCTTTCGAGGAGAGCGAGGAGTATCTTCACGCCCTTTGGGAGCCTGCTGATTATTACCAGGGTTATACAAATATGATACACGGAGGCATTGCTGCAACGCTTCTCGACGAAATAGCCGCATGGTGCATAAATGTAAAACTTGGAACTGCAGGAGTCACATCCAGAATTACAGTCAGATACCATAAACCGGTTTACCAGTCGAAAGGTAAGATCGAGCTTAAAGCGGCAATAACAGAGGTATCTGAG
>JBJKPH010000421.1:0-4337 GCA_046706585.1 Bacteroidales bacterium
ATGGCACTTGGAAAACACCTGTATTTTTAAAGGCATTTGTCTTTAGTACCGACTCTTTTCTGAACACCAAACATTTAATTCAGAAAGGAGTAAATTATGGGAAAACTGAGAGACAAAATGAAACAAGACATGGAGTTAAAGCATCTGAGTGAACGAACGATTGATACTTACCTTAAATGTGTGGAGGGCTTTGTAAAGCATTATGGTAAATCACCTGAAGACATGGGACACGAAGGCATCCGGGATTTTCTATACTATCTTCTCAAGGAAAAGGAGGCTTCCCAGGCAAGCATTAGCCAACATTACAGCGCGTTGAAGTTTTTTTATCAAACCACACTGGGCAGGGATTGGGAAGCATTAAAGATACCAAGGAGCAAGCGGGAGAAAAAGCTTCCTGTAGTATTATCTAAAGAAGAGATATGGGGCATTTTCGAAGAGGTCCATAATGTGAAGCACCTGGCCATATTGATGACGATCTATTCTGGGGGATTAAGGCTTTCGGAAGCAATCAATCTAAAGGTATCGGATATTGACAGCCAGAGGATGATGATTCGTGTCAGACAGGGTAAGGGTCATAAAGACCGATACACATTGCTTGGGAAGCGGGCATTGGATATTCTGAGGATCTACTACAAGGAAAGCCGTCCTAAAGAGTGGTTATTTCCATCGACTTCCCCTGATGAGCCGCTTGGGGTATCTTCGATACAAAAGGCATTTAATGTAGCGCTTATAAAGGCAAACATAAAGAAAAAGGCATCTGTTCATACGCTCCGCCACAGCTTTGCCACCCATCTTCTTGAGGATGGCACAGAGATACCATATATACAGAACCTGTTAGGCCATTCGGATTCAAGGACTACATCGATTTACCTGCATGTTGCCAGGAAAAAGCTTTCAAAAGTAGTAAGCCCTATTGACCTTATAGAAGAGGAGCCAGGAAAGCCAAAGAAGCCTAAAAAATAAGGCAGCCTCTTATGCCTGGGCTAATAGAGGTTGCCGATATATTTCGGTTGTATGGAGCTTCATACCGAAAGAACCACGAACTTCCTTTAAGACATCTACGAGTGATGCGAGCCATTGAGGCATGCAGGACACCTGAGCTCGGAGGTCATAAATATAAATGTGACAACTGCGGAGATTTTCTGATATCTTACAATTCCTGCAGAAACAGGCATTGTCCCAAATGTCAAAACCTGGACACTGAAAGGTGGCTTGAAGCGAGAAGAAAAGAAATCCTTCCAACACACTACTCCCATTCGGTATTTACATTACCGGAAAATCTGAGGGCATTAATATTAAGGAACCAGGAAGTATCCTATAATATCCTTTTCAGGGCTGTTTCGGAAACGCTAAAAAAAGTTTCGGGAGACCCGAAGCATATAGGGGCTGAGATAGGCTTTGTATCAGTATTACACACATGGTCACAGACGCTGATTGATCATCCCCACATTCACTGCATCATTCCCGGAGGAGGGCTTTCTCCTGACGGCAAAAAATGGATCTCCTGCCGGGATAATTTTTTCATTCCTGCAAAGATACTTTCCAAAGTTTTCAAGGGGAAATTCCTGGATTATTTAAAGCAGGCTAATGAAAAAGGTGAATTAAAGTTTGCCGGTAAAATAAGTTCATTAAAGGATAAGGATAATTTTAAAAAGCTGTTGAATGATCTATATGACCAGAACTGGCATGTTTACTGTAAACCACCCTTTAAAAATCCTGAGAAGGTAATAGAGTACCTTGGCCGTTATACTCATCGTGTGGCCATATCCAATGACAGGATAGTAAAACTCGAAGACGATAAGGTAACCATAAGGTACAGAGACTATTCAGATGGTGATAAGATCAAACATATGTCTCTTGAGGCACTTGAGTTTATCCGGAGATTTCTTCTGCATGTTTTACCGGACCAGTTTTTCAGGATCAGGTACTATGGTTTTTTAAGCGCTCGTAACAGGAAGACAAAGCTATTAAGGTGCAAGGAGCTTCTGGGAGAAGATATTAAGGAAACCGAAGAACAATGTTCAAGCTGGCAGGAGCTTTTTAAAAACTTAACAGGGACTGATCCTACCCTGTGCCCTCGCTGTAAAAAAGGAAGACTTATATTTTATGAAACAATATATCCGGTTCAGGGAAGATCTCCACCATGATTGAAAGTAGACTTACAATATTTACTCTTTTGAAAATTCCTTCACAGGACGACGCTGTGGTGTGCCTTGTTTCTGGAAAATAATATGCAAAGGCTAACTATTAACACTCTTTGAATGGAAAAAATATGATTATATCCTGCCTGGATATAGATTTTGCTAAAAGGAAACATTTATATTATAGTACGAAACTTATGAGCCGCTGTATTAAATCCCCATAGATCGAAACCAAGCGGCATCGTCCAACTCGATTGTATATGGAATGAAGCCAAGCCTTTAATCACCTTTTGAATTTGATTTAACGTTATGTCCCGGTAATCGACTGTTCCTTTGCTTCACTCCATATACAATCTTTATTGTTAGGAGACACAAGTTTTGAACAACATAGTCTATGATGACATTAAGGTCCTTTTTTTCGATGTGGGGAACACGCTCATAGCTATTGATTTAGCATGGGTTAGCGAGGAACTCAGCAAAAGAGGTATCCAGTGTGATGCAAAGACCTTGCAACGAGCAGAAGCTGCTGCACGTCCTGAAATATCAACTCAGATTCATTCGGTTAAAAATGATCCATCAATTGATGAGCGAGCATTTTATTTTAAAAAAATATTAAATAATACCCCGTATGAAACAAAAAAAGATACGGACTCAATCAATCACATCGTTCGAGATCTTATACAAATTTTCTTCTCCGAAGGAAATGCAACCCGTCTATGGTCGTATGTGCTGCCAGGGACTTATGAGGCGCTGAGCATGTTAAAGTCAATGGGATATCAAATGAATGTGGTAAGTAATTCAGATGGTTCTGTAGAACGACAATTAATAGAAGGAAATCTCAGGTCTTTTTTTAATGTAGTCATTGATTCCTATTTGGTAAAAGTTGAAAAACCAAACCCAAAGATATTTGAGATCGCTCTTGAGAAGGCGAATTGTAAACCAAAGGAATCACTTTATATAGGTGACATCTATGATATTGACATAGTAGGAGCCAATTCTGTTGGAATGCAGGCTGTATTGATTGATCCTTTTTGGGACTGGAATGGCGTTGACTGCGAACGCGTGCCGGATTTACTTACTCTTGCTGGTAGACTAAAGAGTTTAAAAGGCAAAGATTGATCTGAGTTACATAGAAAATTGACGAGGCCTCCTAACAACGGGTTGAACGGGATGCTCGGAAAGACTACCTTCGGTCACCTGTTAACCCGTGCGTTACCATATTAATATTTAAGGGGTCTTTAAGGGGAGTTAAGGTAATGGGTGACACCATTGCCCTTTTCTTTCGTGTATTTCGTGTGGTTCGTGGTTAAAAATAGTTCTTTCAGTTTACCCGGTCGACCCGGCAGTATACTCTATTGAGTGTTTATTGGCGGCTTTTTTCAGAGATTTGTCCAGTGTCCATAATGGGGTTTCGGAAACAATAGCTGATCCGAGGATATGGACATCCACATATCCGATACCATGATTCATTATTTTGCGAACTTCGATAAATTCCATTATTTCGTCATGCTCAAGCAGGTGTACCGACGGAAGGGCGTTAAGCAGATTTATTATTTCATTCCAGTTTTTCATTCTGCCACAGGCCAGTTCTCCTATTATAAAAGAATGACAGGCCACTAATCCGTTCTCAAGCAGAAGGGACAAATCCTTATCACCTTCTCTCAGGTGTCTTATCCACACCGATGTATCAAATGGACATGTGTGATATGGTGGAGTGATTCTTTATTGACATACAACTTCCAACTCCTTATACTCCGCTTCGCAAAAAAAAGGAAATTCTTATCAATATACTCCGGAAGATACGCCGATGAAGCGCGGCGCCGGTAGCCGGCCCTGCAACAGACAGTAACTAATCATTTTGTGTTGCCGCTCTGGTGGAAACCTGCCATCAACAACGCCCATGCTTCCAGGCTCAAGAAATAAGGTAAAGAGGCATGTCAAAAATGCAAACCGAGATTGATGACATACGCATTGAGGAAGAGCTGCGGCAGAGTAAGGAGAAATTCTCCAAGATTTTCAAAATCAGCCCGGACTCGATAACCATTTCCAGGCTATCCGACGGCACCTACCTTGAAGTGAACCAGAGTTTCACTGACATTACCGGTTATGCGCCTGAGGAGGTTCTGGGACGATCCACGCTTACCGATGGCGTGGCCCTGTGGACCGGTAAGGAAGATCGGGACCGGATGGTAGCGG
>JBJKPH010000422.1:0-3046 GCA_046706585.1 Bacteroidales bacterium
GGATATGGCAAGGTACCTGGGGAAAGGTGTTCTTAAAGCCGTACATAACGTGAACAGTGTGATAGCGGAAGAGATTGTTGGAATGGAAGTTACGAGACAGGCAGATGTCGACAGGCGTATGATCGAACTTGATGGTACAACTGATAAAAGTAACCTCGGGGCAAACGCTATACTGGGTGTTTCACTGGCAGTGGCAAAAGCTGCAGCAGCCTATCATGGGTTACCTTTGTATAAATATATCGGCGGAGTGAACACAGTTGTCCTACCGGTTCCGATGATGAATATTATTAACGGCGGCTCACACTCTGATGCCCCAATCGCATTTCAGGAATTTTTAATAAGACCGGTGGGGGCACCCAGCTTCAGGGAAGGTCTCAGAATGGGATCCGAAGTATTCCACTCACTGAAAAAAGTGCTTAAAGTAAAGAACCTGAGCACTGCCGTTGGCGACGAAGGTGGGTTTGCACCTGAGCTGAAAGGGACAGAGGATGCCCTTGACTCAATACTAATGGCTATCGATCAGGCAGGATATAAGGCAGGTAAGGATATTACAATTGCCCTCGATTGTGCCGCATCTGAATTCTATGTCGATGGGATCTATGACTATTCCAGATTCGAGGGGAAAGATGGAGCCAGACGCAGCAGGGAACAGCAGGTAGAGTACCTGGCTGAACTTGTGAATAAATACCCCATCGATTCGATCGAGGACGGAATGTCGGAAAATGACTGGGAAGGGTGGAAACTGTTAACCGATAAGCTGGGGAGTAAATACCAGATCGTTGGTGATGATGTATTTGTTACCAATGGTGAATATCTCAGGAAAGGTATCGAAATGGGGTGCGCAAATTCAATCCTTATCAAGGTCAATCAGATAGGAACACTTACCGAAACGCTCGAATGTATAGAGATGGCCCATAGGGCAGGATATACAACGGTTACATCCCACAGGTCGGGAGAGACAGAAGATTCAACCATTGCAGATATTGCCGTGGCTACAAACTCAGGCCAGATAAAAACAGGCTCACTGAGCCGGTCCGACAGAATGGCGAAATATAACCAGTTGCTTCGTATCGAAGAAGATTTGGGTGAAATAGCAAAATACGGATATAATAAATAGCCTGAAACAACACTCTTTGTCCTCCTGTATCTCCACCTGATGAAGGCTATAGACGTTATTAACAATTGTTAATATCTTGTGTTAAAACCTGGTTGACATTATTGACTTTAAAAATTTGGTGCGCGATACCTCCTTTCTTAAATTTGATCTACCAGGTGAGCGATAAAAGGCCGCGCCTGAAAGAAGGAAAAGGGAAGGGAAACTTAATTGAGTCCCGGAAATTTTCGGTCAGACCTCCGGGTCTGCTTCTGGAAGGGGCCGCAGTCCGGAAGACAAGGTTCGCCCTGAAATCCGGCAGATCGCTAGAGCCGCCCAGCGTTCTTTAGTTGATTGAGTCAGAAATGACACTGCGTTCGGGAAGATTATCTTCGGATAGTCCAGCGGACACCCTGGGACCAGGCTGTAACAGGCAGGGCACCAAGGGTCAGGGCGCTGATGAGGGTTAAACCTCTGAAGATGCCGGTCATAATAACAGTAATCTGGCGTTGAGAATGACTTCGGTTATGATCAATGGAATGGGAACTAGTCGTCAAGAGTGGTTCCCATTTTTGTTTTTAGACGTAAAACCATCCCAAATAGCTATATTTGTTTTCACTAAGAACAGACTATGGCTTTTAACGGACTGAAGGATTTTGTTTCTCTTCTCAGGGAGAAAAATGAACTGGTGGTGATCGACCGGTCTGTGGACCCCGAACTGGAAATTACAGAAATAGCCGACAGGGAAATAAAATCAGGAAATGGCAGGGCTCTGCTGTTTACAAATACAGGCACATCATTCCCGCTGCTGATAAACATGTTCGGATCGGAAAGCAGGATCTGTTCTGCACTTAATGTTGACAACCTCAATGATCCGTCGCATGACCTTGAACAGTTGTTTGATTCGCTAAAGAATGGCAACATCAGGGATGGCAATATACGGGGGATGTTTTCCAGACTGAAAGTCCTGCGCTCGGTCAGACCAAAAAGATCAGGAAAAAAAGGAGCCTGTCAGGAGATTGTCCACAGGCAACCCGACCTTTCAATACTGCCCGTAATGAAATGCTGGCCTCATGATGGTGGAAAATTCATTACCCTGCCTGTGGTGCATACCATGAATCCCGAAACGGGAGAGGTGAATGCCGGAATGTACAGGATGCAGATATTCGATAAGGAAACTACCGGAATGCACTGGCACAGGCATAAGACAGGAGCCAACCATTTTGAGGCATGGAAAAGGGTAGGTAATATAATGCCTGTGGCGGTAGCCCTCGGAGGAGATCCGGTATACACCTATTCGGCCACAGCTCCTCTGCCGGAGGGAGTAGATGAATATATGCTTGCCGGATTCCTGAGAAAGAAGAGGGTAACCCTGGTTAGATGCCTTACACAGAATCTGTATGTGCCTGAAGATGCCGACATAATAATTGAAGGTTATGTCGATCCGTCGGAAGATCTTGCATGGGAGGGCCCTTTCGGCGACCATACAGGATTCTATTCACTGGCCGACTGGTACCCCAGGCTGCATGTGACATGTATAACCCACAGGAAAGATGCCATATACCCGGCAACAATCGTTGGAGTGCCCCCACAGGAAGATGCATTTATAGGCCTCGCAACAGAAAGACTGTTCCTTTTCCCGATAAAACTGACTATACAGCCTGATATTGTTGATATACACCTGCCAACAGCCGGAGTGGCGCATAATCTGGTACTGGTGAGCATCAACAAAAAATACCCCGGCCATGGGATGACTGTGATAAATGCACTGATGGGGGCCGGACAGATGATGTTGAGTAAATATATTATCGTACTGGATGCCGGGGTGAAACTTACCGACTACTGGAAAGTGATAAATAAAGTGCTGCAGAATGTGAATCCGGAAAGCGACCTGCATATTACAATGGGACCACTTGACATTCTCGACCATTCATCCGATACATTTTCCTATGG
>JBJKPH010000423.1:0-4548 GCA_046706585.1 Bacteroidales bacterium
CTGCTACTGCATCGGCAAAACCTTTTGAGATAGAGGGAGCAGAGGCAATAAACAAATCATACCCGGCATTCTTTAATGATCTTGAAAAATTGCAGAAGAAGAACAAATAAACTTATTAATATAGGAACACATTCGGACAGATCTTCAGGATTTCAATATTCGGAGAGTCACACGGACCAGAAGTAGGGGTTCTTATCGATGGTTGCCCTCCGGGCATATCAATGACGGAAGAGGAACTGATGTCGCTCATTGAACGCAGGCGCAGCGGTGCAAAGGGAACTACTCCCAGGAAGGAGTATGACAGACCACAGGTCGTCAGCGGCATGTTCAATGGTATGACTACAGGGGCTCCAATAATGATAATTACTCCCAATACAAACACCTTTCCGTCTGATTATGAAAAGATTGCGGCTACACCCCGCCCCGGGCATGCTGACCTTGTCTCGAAGATCAAATATCTGGGCTATGCCGATCAGAGGGGAGGAGGGCATTTCTCGGGAAGGCTTACATGGGGATTGGTTGTTGCAGGTGCCTTTGCCCGTAAAATTATCTCTCCTGCCCAAACCGAAGCATACCTGGTTGAAGCCGGAGGATCTGAGGATATTAAGGCGGCTGTTGAAAGTGCTGTCAATGAAAAGGACTCTATCGGAGGGATAATTGAGTGCCTGACAAAAGGACTTCCGGCCGGATTGGGTGAGCCGTTCTTCTATTCTGCTGAATCAGCAATTAGTCAGCTTGCATTTTCTGTTCCGGCAATCAAGGGGATTGAATTCGGCGCTGGATTCAGGGCTGCCAGAATGAGAGGGTCAGAACATAACGATCCGATAGTAAATGCTGAGGGACTGACCGCCACAAATTATGCAGGAGTTATAAACGGGGGTATTACATATGGAAATGAGCTACTGTTCAGGGTGGCAGTAAAGCCTACATCAAGTATCTCTAAACCACAGAGTACAGTTAATCTGGAAGATAACAGTATGACCACCCTTGAGATCGGTGGGCGACACGACTCATGTATAGCTTTGAGGATGCCCGTTATTATTGAATCGGCTGCAGCCATTGCCCTTGCAGACCTTAAACTGGTTGACAGGGCTGTTTTTGGAGAAAGGAAAGTATGATATGATTGAGAGGGTATTGATTGCCGGAGCAGGGAATATGGGCTCCTGGCTGGCAGAGACAATGTGTCTTGATTATGAAGTAGCGGTGTATGATACCAATCCTGAGAAACTGAAGTATCTTTTCAATACATACAGGTTCCGCACCAGGGATGAGATAAAAGAATTCAGGCCGCAATTGCTTATTAATGCCGTAGGTCTGAAGCAGACTGCATCATCGTTCAGGGAGCTTATTCCATACCTGACCCCCGATTGTATTTTGTCTGACATAGCTTCAGTAAAGAATGGGCTGGCAGATTTCTACTCGGATACCGGTATGAGGTTTGTTTCAACACACCCGATGTTTGGACCTACATTCGGCAATGTTAAAAACCTTGCCGGGAACAATGCAATTATTATTACAGAATCGGATGAAGAAGGAAAGGAGTTTTTCAGGCAATTTTACAGAAAACTGCAACTGAAGCTGTACGAATATACTTTTATGGAGCATGATATGACCATAGCCTATTCATTGTCAATACCATTTGCATCAACTATTGTTTTCTCTTCCTGCATGAAGAAACTTGAAGTGCCGGGAACTACATTCCGCCATCATCTTGACATTGCTCACGGTTTGTTGTCGGAGGATGATTTTCTGCTTAGCGGTATATTGCTGAACAGGTACTCCCTGGGGAAACTTGAAGAGGTAAAGGAAAGACTTGCCGAATTGATCGATATACTCAGGAAAGAGGACGAAACTGCCCTTCATGGCCTGTTCTCACGATTAAGAATAAATACAGGGATGAAAGACTAATTGTCGCCTGTCCATCTGATGAACAATACATTCTTACTGTCATCGGTAATACGGTAACGGTTATCTATCCTGTAACCGATTACCCAGATAATATTTCCGTCGGAAGTGAGTACTCTTACCCTCTCCTTTTTGTTCAGTGGGACCTTCCTGTCGGTAAGAAAGTCACTTATCTTCTTTTTCCCCTCCATTCCCAGCGGGAAGAAATAATCACCCTCTTTCCATTTCCTTACAGCCAGGGGGTATTCGATGGTGTCGGCATCGAGGTAACCATTTGAAAGGTCGTTTCCCGGTACTAGTCCCTCTGCCGGAACTATTTCACAATGAAACTCTGGGAAAAGTTTCTCCAATTCAGAGGGATCTTTTACAATAATCTCCCCGTCGCCACTCTCATTATCATATAATTCGATAATGATCTCATTTCTGTCGCGAATGATCCTGTGTGTTGAGGTAAAAAGTTGCTTTCCAGGCTGTGATGAAAGGAGGTTCTTCAGTTCTTCAACCTGCAGCCTGCCAATACCATAATCCCTGAAAAGCTCGAAAAGCCAAGTGTCTAACGGGTCCAGTGAGGCAAGATCATCAATCTTAATACTCACCTGGCCACGTTCTCTGGTAATAAGCTTTTCGGATATCCTTTCAATGTGTTCGGAGTAGATATGATATGATTCGGCCAGTCTCCCGATCGTTTCGTTAATGGTCCCGTTAAATGATGGATTAACCCTTTCGAGCAGTGGTATAACCTCGTGTCTTATTTTATTCCTTGTATAATGTGTCTCGATATTTGAGGAATCTTCCCTGTATCCGATAATGTTGTCTTTGGCAAACGTGACGATCATCTCCCTTGAAGCGAACAGCAGCGGTCTGATCAGGTAACCGTTCTTTTCCTTTATCCCTGTGAGTCCCCTTAGTCCTGTACCCCTTGCAAGATTAATTATGAAAGTCTCAACCCTGTCATTTATATTATGTGCCAGGGCAGTATAGGCATATTTATTCTCCTCCCTTACCGCTTCAAACCAGTCGTACCTCAGTTCTCTGGCTGCCATCTGGATTGAAATGCCTTTTTTCTCGGCATATTCACTTGTGTTGAACCTTTTGGTATGCAGTTTAACTGAATGCTTTCTGCAAAACGACCTTACAAATTCTTCATCTCCATCCGACTCGGAACCACGCAGACAGAAATTACAATGGGCAATACCAAAGTTTAATCCTGAAAAATGAAAAAGGTGTGCCATAACCATTGAGTCTATCCCTCCGCTAACGGCTAGTAATATTCTCTCCCCGGGACTAAACAGGCTTTTCTCATCAATAAAATTTCTGAACTGGTCAATCATAATAATAGGGATATCCGATCATATAGTGGCAAAAGTATCAATTTTATCCCGAAGTATTTTCATTGTTAGAACTACTACCTGTAATTATCCACCTGAGGGGCTCCGATATTGAAATCGGGTGGTCTTAGTAATTTTTCACCTGCGACATTAAAATACTGAAGGGATGAATTTGGCGGCGGTAAAAAGAAGTATGCTACTCTGAACTGGAATGTATTGAAGATAAGGTTATCATTCCTAAGCCTGATCCCCAGACCTATCTCCGACACGTCATCATCGTAATGGTAGAATGTTGTGCCGTTCGAAAAAAACACCAGGTCGGCGAATCCGAAGAATACAAACCTGAACCCAATAAGATATACTGGTGAGAAGTCAACAGCCTCAAAATTCATTACAAGCCTTTGATCGGGTTTAAGCAGGTTGTTTTTAAACCCCCTTACTCCATACTTTTCACTAATCCTGAGGTATTCGTCACCGAATCTCGAAAATCCTTTTGTAAAATCAACAGTGGCAAAATAGCGGAATTTGTTCCTGCCGGTCCCGGTAAGGTTCGAAATATATTTGATATTCATGTTTACCATGCCCTGTTCAGGGATATTACCTGTTGTGAAGGTTGACAGGCTGACTTTTCCATACAAATAGCCCATCCGGTCGATAAATCCTGCATAGGCTGTTTCAATTCCGGCATAATGCCTTAGTTTAAACTCGTTGATCTCTCTCCCGTATGTCATCTTAAAGATTCCGCCGTATGATATATCCTCACTTCGGCCATAGTTGTATATCAGGCTGGTTTTGTAATATTTCTGTGTAGATATTGCTGCTGATAACAGGTAGAGTTTATATTTCTGGAGTGAATGGTATGAAGTACTTGATATGTCGGGTCTCCTGTAAACATTGTTGTTAATATACCTGGCAGCGAAGAGTGCCCTTGTAAGTGAATTCCTGTTGAGCATAAATGATCGTCCGCCCCAGATATCCAGATTATTATACTCAACCGGTTCAGGCTTGGGCAGCGTATCAAGGTCTTCAGATGTATATATCTCACTTACCTTTATTCCTCCTGCATACCTTGTGTCAATTGTAAAGAAATCTCTTGTGAGGCTCCCTGTGTACTCTTCCCTGTTAAAAGCTTTATAATAACTTACTTCACCATCAATAAAAGTACTGCTTATATTATTCATCCTGTAGCTTACACCAAATCCCGGATGGTAATCGAGGTTGTAATTATACGGGAATGTAAATTTCAGTTCATGTCCGAATCCGAGTAGGTTCTTTTCAAACAGGCTCACTTCTCCTGCCTTCAGACCCATAAACT
>JBJKPH010000424.1:0-4294 GCA_046706585.1 Bacteroidales bacterium
TTTTTATAGTTATCAAGGCCATAGTAGCTGAGATCCTGGGCTATCAGTATTAATTCCTTAACACCTTTTTCTGCTAGTATCCGTGATTCATCGTAAAGAGCATCAACCGGTCTGCTGATATAACTTCCCCGGATTGACGGAATTGCGCAGAATGAGCAGGTACGGTTACAGCCTTCGCTTATCTTCAGGTAAGCGAAATGGCCTGGACCTGAAAGGATCCTGTCAGAGTAGAGTTCATCCCTGTAAGACGATCCCAGATGATAAAGCAGCGACACTATATCATTAACACCAAAATACTTATCAACTTCAGGTATCTCTTTCATGAGTTCATCCCTGTACCTTTGTGACAGGCAACCCATTACATATAGCGAACCTATCTCACCATTCTCCTTTGCCCTGACATTTGAAAGAATAGTATCTACAGACTCCTCCCTGGCGTCATTGATAAAACCGCATGTATTGATGATAACTATATCTGATCCCTCACTTTCCCTGTCATATACGACTTCATATCCGCCGGTCTCGAGCTGCTTCATAAGCTTTTCCGAATCGACCCTGTTCTTAGAACAGCCGAGGGTAATAATATTGATAGTTTTAGGCACTGCAGAAAATTATATTCCAAAAAACCATGACCCCAACCTTATGCCCCAGGCAATTTTCTTTCATTACAGAAAGGTAAAATACAGATATACAGTGCAATAACATAATTTTTATGAAGAAAACAGGGAATCAACAAATTCTAATCTGTTGAATACCTGAAGGTCTGTGAGTTTTTCACCTATACCAATATATTTTACAGGTACTTTGAACTGGTCTGATATCCCAATTACAACGCCTCCCTTAGCTGTTCCGTCAAGCTTGGTAATAGCCAGTGATGTTACTTCGGTAGCTGCAGTGAACTGTTTTGCCTGTTCGAAGGCATTCTGTCCGGTTGATCCGTCAAGTACCAGCAGAACCTCGTTAGGAGCATCGGGTATTATTTTTGTCATCACCCTTTTTATCTTCGACAGTTCATTCATCAGGTTCACCTTGTTATGAAGTCTTCCGGCCGTATCTATTATGGCAAGATCGTAGTTTCCGTCCACAGCCGATCTTACTGTTTCAAATGCAACAGAGGCCGGATCGGCCCCCATTTTTTGTTTCACAATGTCGACCCCTGCTCTTTCGGCCCATACCTGCAACTGGTCAATTGCGGCAGCCCTGAATGTGTCAGCTGCTCCAAGAAGAACCTTTTTCCCGGCAAGCGAATACTGGTGCGCCAGTTTGGCTATTGTTGTTGTTTTTCCCACGCCGTTGACACCCACTACCATTATAATATAGGGCTTTGCTTTCAGCGGGGCTGAAAAATCGCCCGCATCAGCTGAATTGGTTTCTTCAAGAAGTGCAGCAATCTCCTCGCGCAACAGTTTTTGAAGTTCACCTGTATTAAGGAACTTGTCAGAGGCAACTCTTTTTTCAATTCTCTCTATAATACGCACGGTGGTTTCAACGCCTACATCGGATGTGATAAGGACTTCTTCGAGGTTATCCAACACCTCGTCGTCGACCCTGGACTTGCCCACTACTGCACGCGACAGCTTCTTGAAGACACTCTCCTTGGTTTTTTCAAGACCTTTGTTAAGATCTTCCTTTTTCTCTTTGCTCAGAAATCCCAGTAAAGCCATATACGAATATTTCCTGATCCAAAAATATAAAAAAAGCTCTCTTCATGAAGGAAGAAAGCTTAATGTATCGTTTATCCTGAAAGGATTATGCCTTAAAAAAGTCTTTTATATGGTCGTTATGAACCATCTCTTCCTTAAAGATATAGGCATCGGACTTTTCCGATTTTATCATCTTTATACACTTGGTAAAGCTTTTACCTTTTCCTGATTTTAGTGTTGCAACAACTTTCTTTGCCATATCTTAAGATTTACTTTATTTCCCTGTGTAATGTATATTTTTTCAGGATGGGATTATACTTCATCCTCTCCAGTCTGTCAGGAGTATTCTTGCGGCTCTTGGTAGTAATATACCTTGATGTGCCTGGCATACCGCTTTCCTTGTGTTCGGTGCATTCAAGAATCACCTGTACTCTTATTCCTTTTCCTTTCTTTGCCATTTTCCTCCGGATTAGTATTTATCGATAAATCCTTTTTCCTTTGCTTCCCTTAGAACGCTGTGAAGACCTTTTTTGTTAATAAGCCTTATTCCTGCTGCAGATACCTTGAGGGTTACCCAACGCTCTTCTTCAGGATAGTAGAACTTCTTTGTGAACAGGTTAGGATAGAACTTCCTCTTGGTCCTTCTCTTCGAGTGAGATACATTGTTCCCCACCATTGGTGCCCTTCCTGTTACCTGACATATCCTTGACATCTCTACCTGGTTTTTATCTGTTATCGTATCTGAATTTTGAAGCGCAAAATACGTGATTTTTATTTAATTATACAAATTATAGGACTACTTTTTTAATGTGCATTATCGTAAATGACCTTAGCAATTGATAATCTGCTTCCTAAGCATACTCAGGGCGGCAAGGGAAGCTCTCCTAATATTGATGTCACGGAATTCTCCAAATGTAAATTTACCTGCCTCAACTCCATGTGGTCCCGCAACAGCTATCCATGTGGTTCCAACTGGCTTCTCATCTGTTCCGCCTGAGGGGCCTGCAACACCGGTGACTGCAACACCGAAATCGGTACCCAGTTTTGATGCTGCGCCTGAGGCCATAAGCATTGCCACTTCGCGGCTAACGGCACCGTTCCTCTGAATGATATCACTGTCAACGCCCAGAGCAGATGATTTTATTTCATTTGAATATGCTATTATTGAACCGGCATAATATTCCGAACTTCCTGGTACCGATACTATCATTCGTGAAATATTCCCTCCCGTACAACTCTCGGCAGTACTAACCGTAAGTCCTTTTTCCTTTAATAACCTCCCCACAGATTCCTCAAGACTTATACCATCGTACCCGAAAATATATTCAGGAATAATCTGTTGAAGTTTTACAACCTGCTGCTCAAGTTCCATTTCAAGCTTCTTCCGGTCATCCCCTGCCCCTGTGAGCCTGAGCTTTATTATCCCGGCAGTTGGCAGGTAGGCAAGCCGTATATGTGGCGGCAGATCTGCCTCAAAACCCTCAAGATATTCTGCCAGTTTTGCCTCAAAAGTTCCATATGTCATTATAAGTCTGAATAATACATGACCTATAGTGAACCTTTCCTTTAACATAGGGATAATATGGGAAGTCATCATTTCCTTCATTTCATAAGGAACTCCTGGCATCGAAACAAGGCAATGCCCGTTCTTTTCGAACCACATTCCGGGTGCAGTTCCCTTGCTGTTTGAAATAACCGTGCAGCCGGCGGGTACAAGTGCCTGATTGCGGTTATTTTCATTCATTTCGAGATTGCGCTTTGAAATAATGAGTCCTATATGATTCAGGACTTCCCTGTTCAGCACCATCTCGCTTCCGAAATATCCGGCGAGCGTTTTCTTTGTGATATCATCGCTTGTGGGCCCCAGTCCGCCTGTTACCAGAACGATCTCACTCCTGGACATGGATTCATCCACAGCCCTGAGGATATGCTCCCTGTTATCGGATATTGATGTTACCTGGTAAACTTTTATGCCTGCCTCGGTAAGTACGGCTCCCATCCATGCCGAATTGGTATCTGTCGTCATACCGATGAGCAATTCATCGCCTATTGTTATTATTTCTGCCTGCATTAATCTATGGTCTATGGTCTATGTACTATGGTCTATGGTCTATGGTCTATGGTCTATGTTTATGTGTTATGTGGTACAAAGATATTTTATTGTATATTCATGTACAAAAAATGGAATGATGGAATATTGGAACCGGGCAGTGCGAGTTCCGAGTCAATCGGGATGAGCGCTGCGAGCTCGATGAACGAAGTGAGTCAATATTGGAATGTTGGAAGTGGAGAGCTAAGTGAATAATGAATGATCTGATAAAAAATACTGAGGCCTATGTTAAGGACTGTCTTGCAGGGGCTGAACCGGGACACGACTGGTCTCATATTGAACGGGTAAGGAAACTGGCGATGGAAATTTGGAAAGATGAGAACCGCGGCGATCCTGTTGTAATTGAGATCGCTGCTCTTTTGCACGACATCGGCGATCACAAGACAGGCAAAGGTACACCGGCTAAAGATCCGGAAAGCTTTCTTAGCGATTCGGGTCTGGAAAGCGATACGCGGGAAAAAGTACTTTACGTTATCAGGAATATCTCTTTCAGGGATAATATCGGCAGAAAGCCGGAAAGGACCCCTGAACTGGATATTGT
>JBJKPH010000425.1:0-2558 GCA_046706585.1 Bacteroidales bacterium
TTAGAGATCCTTTCAACATCGCCAAGCACCCGCATGGCATTTCCACCCCATATCTTTTGTATCTCCTCTTTGGTATAACCCCGTCTTACAAGTTCGATGGTAATGTTTTTCATTTGTGACACATCCATCAGACCATCTATGCCACCACCTCCGTCAAAGTCGGTTCCTATACCAACATAATCGATACCTGCTACCTGCACAACATGGTCGATATGATCAACAGCATCGGAAACAGTTGCCAGTTTCCTGTACTGTGTGCGTATTGCCCTGGACTCATTCCTGTAGGCCTGCATCTGTTCATCGTTCATATCTTCATAGCTGCCGTACTTATCCCTGAGTTCCTGGAGTTTCTGATCAAGTTCAGGATTTGGTTCAGGCTGTTTGAGGTAATCACTAAGAATACATATCTGGATCACTCCCCCGTTCTCTTTCAATGCCCGCAGCATGTCATCATCAAGGTTCCGCGGATGTGCACACAGGGCCCTGCATGATGAATGAGTAGCTATCACGGGTGCCTTGGTGACATTCAGTACATCGTAGAATGACTCATCCGACATATGTGACACGTCAACCATCATACCCAGCCTGTTCATTTCGGCCACCACCTTTTCTCCAAAAGGAGAAAGACCATGGAATTCGGGACCGTCAGGATCAGTCGAGGAATCACATATATCGTTGTTTGATGAATGACAAAGGGTTATATATCTGGCTCCCTGGTCATAGAATTCTTTCACCAGCGAAAGGTCTTTTCCAACAGGATAACCGTTCTCCATTCCTATAAAGGCTGCTATCTTGCCAGTCTTCTTAATACGGTATGCATCGGCCACAGTAAAGGCCAGTTCGGCCTGGTCTGAATTCTTTTCCACATTATCCCTGATGGCCCTGAACACATCCAGCGCTCTCTGGTGCATTGCTGCAAACGCTGAGTCATTTCTTGGTCCCTGCCCGATATATACAGCAAAGAACTCTGCATCAAGGCCGCCTTCCTTCATCCTTGGGAAATCAACACATCCGTCATCATGCCTGACACCCAGATCGAAATTGCTCCTGGTAAGCCTCATCGGTGTATCACAATGGGTGTCTACCGTTAGTACTGCCTCATGTATACGGTCGGCAGTCTTTAGGATCCGTGCTTCCTTATCCCCGCACGAAGAAAGGAAAAGACCCATAACAAAAAGGGTTGAAAATAAAATTACTGGCTTCATCACTTATGATTTTGTGCCACAATTTATATAAATTCATCTTTCGATCTCAAAGATAGCACCTATTATATAGCAGGTTTTTACTTTTCTGCCTTTTGGCCTTCGACCGACGAAGTCGGCGGGCAAGGAGCGTGGAGCGTTTGGGTTCTATTTCACTTTACCCAGGTAATCCCAGTTTATAAGCACATTCCACACCAGCGAAGCATCATGCAGGTTCAGATAACGGTGCAAAGGATCAAAAGTGAATGCTATAAGCTTCCCTGATCCTACAGGTACATCAAATATTGCGCCCTGACCTATTATCTCATCCTCATTCCTCACCATTCCCGAAAGAACATAAGGCTGGGCATCTGCTTTCACGGGATCTATAGCGGTATCTTCACCGGTGACCGACCCGGCCTGCCCGAGAACAGGTCCCTTATATTCAATTTCATCTTTCGCGGGCTCAGTTCCATACTGCAGAACAACCAAATCCCTGTCATATCGGGCCACATCAAGCAATGATCCGTTTCCCCTGAAAACAGGGAATACATCAGGATATCCGTAAGTGACAGGATTGTCCGATGCCCTGACTTTTACGGTTACTACCGAACCGGGATGAAAGAGCGAGCCTGCATTATACTTCCCAAGTCTGTTTGAAAGACCCGCCTCACAAAGCACTGATGATGAATTGCCAAGGGTTACAATAATACCGCCATTCACGGCAAACCCGCGAAGATTATTCAAACCGTCATAGCCTGGCCCGCCGGTAATATCATCGCTTGAGTCAGGTGTTCCGTGCGATGCATATTAATCTGTTCCGGAATAGGGTAACGGTCCGAACCTGTCGTCAACACCATTAATAAAATCACTTGCAGTACCATTTACATTTGGAATTATGATGACGTCAAACCTGTCTTCCAATCCACCCGCTTTCAGGTCATCTTTATCGATAGAAGTATAAGGAATATTGAACTGGTCGAATGTGAACCTGGTCCATCCTTCATCCTGTGTAGAATACCATGTATGATATATAGCCACCCTTGGCAGATTTACAGAATGCTGCTTTACTCCGGGGAGAGTAGCTGTTGCAAGAAGATCAATACCGAACTTTCCTGCAAGAGCTACCGCATCCTCTTTTGAAAGTCCCCTGAGAATAAGAGATCCTGTGTTCAGTGAATCGCCTGATGCTGCATCAAATGAAACAGCATCGGTAACTGTAGCATTAACTCTTTTGTTTTCTGATCTCAGCCAGTATAAAGACGATAGCAGGTTCTTCTGCCCTCTATAATTTACTATATAATTGTCCCCTGATCCCGACACTTTACCCTGATAGATACAATCATCTTTCAGCAGTTCAAGCTCTGAATCACTGAA
>JBJKPH010000426.1:0-5714 GCA_046706585.1 Bacteroidales bacterium
TTCCCCTCCTGGCTTTGTTCACTGTAGCATTTATGCGCAGGTGAAGAGGGGCCAGGGGTGGGTTTTTCGAAGGCACAAGGGCACAACGGCGCAGAGGCGCAGGGGCGTAACGCCCGCCCGACTGAACGATTCTGTCGTTCGGGCGGGGCTCACCGGTCACCGGCCCCCAACATATTAATCTTATCCCACGGTATTACTTCGATATTATTGCTGTATTTCCGGTATGTTTCACCGGAATAGACAACTGCTCCGGTCTTTTCCCCGCTGACTTTGAACCACCACAGGAGGCCTTCGAAAAATTTATCAGTTATTGTTTGTCCCGATTTGATTTCAACAGGATATAGTTTTTCCACGTTGTCGGCTATAACATCAATTTCATGGCCGGTATTATCTCTCCAGAAGTACAGGTTGTTGTTTTTTGCCCTGTTGTAACGATATTTTATCAATTCACCGATTACGTAATTTTCGAACAGGCTGCCGGACAGGGGATGATAGTTAAGCTGTTCCGGATTTTGAATACCCAGCAGGGCGCATGCCAGGCCCGTATCATAAAAATATATCTTTGGCATTTTTACAATTCTCTTATTAAAATTACTGTGATGAGGTTGCAGGCGGAATATAATAAAACTGCTTTCCAGGATTCCAATCCATGATGAAATTGTTTTGTTATCAACCCCTGTCTCAATAGCCAGGCTGTTCATGTTCAATAGTTGTCCTGTTCTGCCGGCACATAATCTTAGAAACCTCTCAAAAGCATTTAAATCATTAAGGTTCTTTATCTGTCTGACATCTCTTTCGATATATGTTCTGATATAATTCGGATACCATTTTTCAGGCTCCGCAGGCTGATCGTACAATGGTGGATAGAAACCACGAAACATCGTTTTATTGAGATCCTTTGATTCTACCTCTGATAATTCTGAAACGGTAAAAGGGAGGAGGTACAGATAGGCTATACGTCCTGCCAGGCTTTGAGAAATATTTTCCTGCAGAAGAAAATTATTGGAACCTGTAAGGATGAATTTTCCTCTAATATTATCATCATCAAGGATTTGTTGCAAGTATGAAAACAATTCGGGAACTCTCTGTACCTCATCGATAACGGCTCCGGCTCCATATTGTGACAAAAACCCCCTTGGATCTTCCCGGGCAAATTTTCTTATATCAGGATTTTCCAGGTTGACGTATGGCTTATCACTGAAGACATAACGTGTCAGTGTGGTTTTACCTGATTGTCTTGGGCCGACAACTGCAACTGCCTTAAATTGCCTTGCCAGGTTAATTAATTCAGATTCAGCTTCACGTTTTATCATGACACAAAATTACAATATTGGAATTAAATTCCCAAATTGTAAGAAATTAAAATATGAATTGTAATGGCACAACGGCACAAGGGCACAACGGCACAACGGCGCAGGGGCGTAACGCCCGCCCGACTGAACGATTCTGTCGTTCGGGCGGGGGTCACCGGCCCCCCACAGATTATCATCAGTATATTTTGTTTTGTTTCTGTTATTATATATTTTTGTATATAAACAGAAATATATGTGGCTTGAATTCAGGAAGAAAATATGGCCATTTCGGGTTTTTTCCACAAAGGATATAGAGAAGCAATTTCCGGGCATGAACCTGATGAACCTGGTTCGCTGGCAGGAGAAGGGGTATATTCTGAAAATACGTAATAGCTGGTATGCCTTCAGCGATGCTGAAAGCCACGAAAACATGGAGTGGCTGGCCGCCAACCTTATCTATGCTCCTTCTTATATCAGTTTGCACACAGCTCTTTCATGGTATAACCTGATCCCTGAGATGGTAAGCACAACCACATCTGTTACTACCAGGAAGACCAATACCTTCTCCACTCCACTGGGCATTTTTGATTATCACACGATAAAACCGGAAATATTCGGTTTCGGATATCATCTAGAAAATGCCGATGCTTACTCTGACATACACGGTAATGGCAGGAAAATCATGGTTGCCTCCCCGCAGAAAGCGATTCTTGATTTCTTCTATATAAATAGTTACTATAATTCAGAAAAGGACTTGGAAAACCTGAGACTGAATAAAACAGAGCTGGTAAAAATAGTGAATGATGAGTTTTACCTTTTTCTGACCAGGTATAAAAGCAAGACCCTGGAATACAGAATTGGGGTAATGATAAAAACGTATGGCTTATGATAAGTTTCGATGAAATAAAATCCTTTTATTCAGAAAGCATTCGAAGTAATCCCTTACAATTTGAATTCATGCTGAAGGAATATTTCCATTACCGGATACTGGATTTCCTTTTTGCCGGCGAGTATGCATCAAAGTTGAGTTTCATAGGAGGAACGAATCTCAGGATACTTCACAAAATTCAACGATTCAGTGAGGATCTGGACTTTGATTGTTTCAATCTGTCACGAGGGGAATTCATAAATTTTACGGATAAAGTTGTTGACAGACTTAAACTTGAAGGATTAGATGTCGTTGCCGACGATAAGGAAAAAGATAAAACTCTTTCTGCTTTCAGGCGTAACATCACCTTTCCTGGTTTGATGTATGAATTGGGCCTGACAGGTCATCGTGATAAAAAATTCCTTATCAAAATCGAATGCGAACCGCATAATTATGTATATAAACCGGCGAAACCCATAATCCAGAAATTCAATGTTTTTACTCAGATCTTCGCTCCTGCGCCCGGAATACTACTATCAATGAAAACAGGAGCGGTATTGGAAAGGGGGAAAGGCAGGGATTATTATGATTTTATGTTTCTCACCGGTATTACGGAACCGGATTTCGGCTATCTGGAAGAGAAATTCGGAATCACAGGTCATACTCAGTTATACAAAAAAATCCTGGAATCCATTAAAACAACAGACTTCACTATAAAATCGCGGGATTTTGAAAAACTGGTATTTGATCCGGCCGAAGCAAAGAAGGTACTATTTTTTAAAGATTATATTCAGCAAAAACTGGATCAGTCCTTGCGACAGGGACAATCCAAATGACCTCCGGATTGAAGATTCAACGGCGTAATGGCCGCCCGACTGAACGATTCTGTCGTTCGGGCGGGGTTCTCCGGTCCCCCGGTTACCGGGGGCCGGTTTACAGCCCCTCTGTCAACCTTTGACCGCCGAAGCACTCTTTGACCTCCGTAGTTCTCTCTGACCTCCGTAGCTCCAGCGGAGGAGGTAGCGAAGGAGGTAGCGAAGGTGGTGGCTGACATCTCCCCTAAAGGGGAGTTAATTCCGCCATATATCCTGCAGAGGTATATCCCTTACCTCCACGCACAATGCCAATAGAAAAGAAAATTACTGCCATACGAAAAAGGTTATTACGTAACGTGCGTAGGCTAACCGAAAATGGTGCGAACCGAGTGGACTTAATTGCAAGATACTAGATATAAATTAATTCCACGAGCTCGGCGAAGCCAACTACAGTCTTTTTTGGGAGCGTGACGCCTGAGGCATTTTGCCAAAAAAGACTGTAGTTTTCATTTTCGGACTCTTTTTCTTTGTTTCGTTTCTTTTGGAGGAGCAAAAGAACCGAAGCGAAGCGGAGCTCGACGCAGTCAAATGAAAAGATAACAGTTATGGGTTTAACAGCCCCTCTGTCAACCTTTAACCTCCGTAACACCAGCTAAGATGTAAGTGACCAATGACAATAAGACGCCCCTGACAAATACTTTTCGTCAGGGATCTTCGCTTCGCTTCGACACGACCGCACAACCGCACGACGGAGCGAAGCGACCAGACCGCAAAAAAAAGAGCACCTCCGTGCTCTATATATGAAATTTCAATCTCTTTTTTTTGCTACCCGAACGGCTTATCCCCGAACGGACTGGCGAATGGATCGGAACTTTTTTTGCCTGTTCCGATAGGTGGAGGCGGCGGATCAATAGGGCCACTCATCATAACAAGCGAGATGCTGTTATCAAGACGAATGCAATATATTTCCGGTTTAATATATTTCTTTTTAGGGGCCATTATCTCATAAACAGTGTCGGATATAACACCTTAAAATTAACTAAATTGACTTACAAAAGTATATTTTTAATAATAAATATCAAATTCTTAAAAAACTAAAACTAATTCCGGCATCTCCTCAAACTCCATCATCCGTCGAACCTTATAGCAACAGCAGCCTTAATATCTAACCCTAAACCCTAAACCCTAAACTCCTACTGCCTACTACCTACTACCTACTACCTACTTCCTACTTCCTACTACCTACTACCTACTGCCTACTACCTACTGCCTATCGCCTATTTTATCACAACTTTCCCCACAAACCTCTTAATACCCGACGATATTTCCACAACATAAATACCCTGGTTTTCAGAAAGAGGTATTTGTTTTATCTCATCAAGATTGAAATAACTGTTTTGTACTGTTTTAACAATTCTGCCGGTCATATCGAATATCCTGATGTTCCCTTTGGTTCCGTTCCAGTCTTCTCCGAGTGTCTGAATATGCAGGGTTCTGTTTGCGCAGTACATGTTAAACGGTGTTTTTGAGGCCATTATTTCCGGCGTGGCTGTTGTGAGAGTACTTACAGTAAGTACAAACCTGTCAGCGACCTTACCTGAGACAGAGCTGAAAGAATAATCACTTGTTTCGCCAAGGTTTACTGTTGTACCGACAAGATTATCGGTAAGAAATACATTATAATCGGGCAGATCGGTAATGGATGAAGCTGAGATCTTATATGAACCTTCAGAGGGAGCACTGATTATAAGAGGTATCTCAATTGAGTTTGCGGGATACGGGACACTGTTAATGGCATATTCCACATTATTAATTATTGAAGAGATTGACGGGTTGTCTGCTGAGGGGAATATTTTCCTTGCATCGAGAGCGTTGTCAAACGAAAGGGTAGCCTTGTCGTCAAACCTTACCATAGTTTCGTCGATATTACCGGAGTTTTCAAATTTCAGG
Source organism: Bacteroidales bacterium (assembly GCA_046706585.1). Taxonomy (GTDB): domain Bacteria; phylum Bacteroidota; class Bacteroidia; order Bacteroidales; family VadinHA17; genus JBJKPH01. The sequence goes on from JBJKPH010000426.1 coordinate 4,926, forward strand.
AGAACTGAAGGCACACTTGCTGTCCCTTTAAATCTTGAGCTTAACGAATGGAGTTTAGCGCTGGCAGGGATCTTAAGTGAGAAAGCTGCTTTTGTATGAACAAAGAAACCCTGCATAGGAACTATAGGATTACCATCCATATCAGAAGGAAGGGTTACTCCTCCAACATAATAATATGTGGCTCCGTTTTTGCGGAAGTAAATCGACTGTTCAAATTTATCCCAGTCAACCTGTCCTGTATTTGCAGGATCGGCAAGAACAGCATCCCAGTCTAAACTGCATGTATATGGATTACCGATAAGATTCCAGCCATGGTTAACTGTATCCGGAGTGAAGTTACCTGAGTTATATGCAAGTTAGACGAACTTATCTCCTGTATTTATGTCTCCTTCAATTGTGAAGGTTTTGTTACTGGCAGTATAATAATTATAGCCTCGGCCAACTTCCATATTGGTCCATTCAAAACCTGGGTCATAATTCCACGATTCACTTGTTGCATCATAGTGATAGCCTGTCGATGTGACCCATCCGTTATTCATATTATCCGAAACAAGGCTTTCCTGGTAGTTTGCCACGGCTGCCGCATTATTGCTGAAAAGAGTTGCCTCCAGAGAAGAAACAGGAATAGATATATAGTGCCACATTGTGGTGGGATTTGCTTCAAGGTAAAGCTGGATTGAATCGGAACCACCGCTGTTTGTATAACTGTTTAATTTTAAAGAGGCTATTGCTGTTGCATCGGATTCCAGCTTTAAAATACCGCTGTTTGTTAATGTTCCCAATGTAGCC
>JBJKPH010000427.1:0-9456 GCA_046706585.1 Bacteroidales bacterium
GTTTTATCGTAGAAAAGACCTTGTGGACCTTCAACATAATTTTCATTAAGTCGTAGTTTTGGTGTAATAACTCCAGCATGTTGTACTGCCTTTTTCTCTTTTGCATTCTGCATCAATGATGAGATAACAAAGAACAATGCTATAGCAAGAGTGAGGAATATGGGGAAATAGATATAGAAGAAAAGAGGCTCTTTGGCAAATGCATAATTTACCTTTGATGTAGCTTCTTCAGTATTAAACCTGTCCAGAAGGTTTAACTTGGCAAGCCTTTCATTCGATGCAAGATTGCTGAATCCGTAAGTGTCAAGATATTCCTGACCGTCTGAAAGCACCCATTTCAGAAAGGCAACTTCCCTGGCACTTGCCGGAACGGCTCGTGTTACCGAATAGATATTACTGGAAAGGGCCCTTGGATATTTACCTATCATAACTCCGCGTGAAAGAGCGTTTACATCGTCATAAATGCTCTCCATGTAATCTATCTTTCCATTCCCGTTCCTGTCAATAGGTAAAAAATGAACGCTGCTCAGCAGTGAACTGTTTCCCTGATCGATCAGATTTGTAATCTTGCACAGCCCGATAGAAAATTTATCTCCCGCTACCGACTTGATCAGGTTGTTTCCGTTTTCCACCTTACGGGCATTTATATCAAGTTTATCAAGTCCCAGAAGCTTAGCCATTCCCTTATTGATGTCAGGGTCATTAATCATATATATATCAATGGTTTCGCTTCCGGCTCCATGCAGTATCTCTCCCCAGGCGCGAGGACTTTTCTCTGTGAATAGTCGTGAGAATTCTTCAGGAGAGATCCCGCTACTCAAAATTTCATCCCTGTAAGGATTTTCAGGATTGAAGACAGGCACTATCACATCTCTTCCAACCACCATTTTCCATATCTGGTCGCCATTTTGCGGCTCACCAGAGATAATTCCAATATCGGTACCCGACTGCAGCATATCTGCCGGAGCGGTTCCCGAGAGACTTATTACTTCTATATCTGTACCGGGATTCACGTTGCAGAATTCACCGGCCCACCTGGAGGCAAGATCATACAACTCGGCCGGGCAGTAAAGTTTGATCTGGCCAGTTGTAGAGGCAGAACTTTCTTTTATTGCCCTGTTACAACCTGCAGTAAAGAGCAGAAGCAATAAACCGATGCTTAATAAAATTGTCTTTTTCATTGAAGTAGGGTTTATGATCATTTGTTATCTGTGTTTTGTCGATGACTCTGTTCTGACCTGTTTCTCGTTATTTATTATCCCAGACAGGTCTCCGGAAATCTGTTTGACAACAACAGTGCCAAACATTATATGTGATAGATAATCAGATATATAACAACATTACTGTTTAAGAAATTTACAGTGTGAAGTGTTGAATAATTATACACTAAATTACCCGACGTACCCTAAAATCAATAAAATCAGGATATTAAGTAATGTGTAAAAGAATTCAACACATGTTGAATATTTAAACAAAACAAGATTTGTAAGTTTGCATAAGCAAGATACACAATGCGTTAGCATTCTGATAGTCGAGATTGCAAATCTCTCAGAAACGTGATAGGATGCATGTTGGTCCGGATCTCCCAATCCTGACCTTTTCGGGATGTCTCAGATTAGGAGATCTTCGACAAACGGTACTCTGTTAGTCGGGATTTCAAATAGCGACCACAACCAGAAAAAAAAATGGCCGGATATCCGGCCATTAAGGTTTTTATTGTTGGCCGGGATTTCAAATCCCGGCCATAACATTCTTTAAATCTATTCTGATGTCTTGATCCAGACTATTGACTTGTCTGAACGGTCATCCTGATCGTAATTATCCCTGTTGTTGCGTGCCCAGTAAGGTATTGCCAGTAAAGGTGAACCATCGGCCCATTTGCCTTTTATCACCATTACTCCGTCAAGGAGATCACCCCTCCATTCTGGTACAAGCGGGTCATTACCTATGGCACCGGAAATATCCTGGTCGGTCTTTTCAACAGAATAGATCAGCGGACCGTAGCGCAATGCAACCTCTCCACGGTTAGCTTCTACCTTGTCGTCGGATGTAATTCGCTGTACCTCCATAGGTAACACCATATCTATCTTGTCGCCTGCTTCCCACTTACGTGTTATCTCTGCATAGCCATTAACAACATCTGCCTGGTAGGGAGTGCCGTTAACAGAAAGTGATTTATAACCGCTGACTTCAGGAACCGCTGTATAAAGGTCACTTGTGTGCCTGTCGGGAACGCGCACGTAAACAGTAAATTCCTTCGACTCTTCGGGATTAACTGTTATTGAGATATTACCGCTCCAAGGATAGTCTGTTTTCTGTACCATTTGAATATTGGTTCCGGCCACATTCTCAACTTTTATAGTACTGCCGATGAAAAGGTTAACATATACTCCGTCATCGCCTTTAACATTTGTCCATGTAGGTATCATCAGGAGTGTACGAGGAATATTCCCTACGCAGCACGGGCAGTTGTGCCATGATTGCCTTTCCCTGTTCGATGTCAACGGGTTTGTATAGTAGAAATTCTCACCATCAATGTCGAGCGAACCCATGAGTGCATTATACATTGTCTCTTCGTACAGGTCGGCATATTTGGCATCGTGATAGGCAATATTCATTTTGTAGTCAAAGAATATCAGTCCGCAGCTTGAGCATGACTCACAGTAGGCATTATGCCTCAGAGAGTAATCTGGTCCGAATCCTTCGGATGTCTCGCCGCTTCCGACACCACCGGTAACATAGTATTTTCTGTTTATCATATCGTCAAACAGCGACATTACTGCACTTTCATAATCGACATCCCTGGTTTCAGCTGCAACATCGGCCATTCCTGAATAACTGTATACAGCCCTTACCGCATGTCCGACAGCTTCATATTGTTCCTGAACACGCACCTGGCTCTGGTCATATTCGCTTCCACCACCTCTGCAGTCAAGAAGATATTTTGCCAGAGCGATGTAACTGTCGCCCCTTCCGTTTCCTTCCATATCATTTACAAACCTGCCGAATCTTACAAGTGCCTGTTCCATTTCCTGGTGGCCGTCGTACCACTCTCTCTTACCCGGACCGATATTAGCAACCCAGCAGTCTGCAAGTTTCTTGGCTGCATCATACAACCTGGTGTCAGTTCCTTCGGTAAGAGTATAATGATTTATAGCCGACTCAATAAAGTAACCTGCCACATAGCCTTCATGGTTGCCCCTGCCGACCTGTGGATTCCAGCGTTCATCACCTCTGAAAGGGCCTGTTGTATCCCGCAGGGTGTAAGCAGTCTGCAGATAACCATCGGGTTCCTGTGCTGCCAGAATGATCGGTATCCACTTTTCAAGTGTAGCTTTCATTTTATTCTGTGCGGCAATTATCTCAGGATCACCTTTCGGATCAACCATAAGGGCAATGCACATCGACTCAACAGTCTGATGTACCCATGCATTTGCAAACTGATAACCCTTGTGAGGCCCGTGTGGTTCACCCCTAAGGGCCTTGCCTGCTTCGATAAAGTTGTCAAGTCCGCCAGCTCCCTGTGTGAGGTCTGTCCTTTCAATATATTCGATGTTATGAGGTATCCAGTTAACGATTATGGCTTTTGCCCTGCTGTTCCACAGCGGATTGTCAATGGAGTATCGCTTGGTATAAACAACATCGAGACGTTTCTCAGGAGGAGGCATTGTTACCTTTACCAGAAGTTCGTCTGATGATTTGAGCTTGCCCTCTGTGGCAGTGAATGCCAGTGTATAATCACCAGGTGTGGTGAATTCTGCAGTGGTCACAAGCTGGGTAGGATCGCCAAATACTACTTTGCCCGGTCCGGATTTCTTTTCCCATTTTACACCTTTTAGTGGTGTAAGAGAAGTTACTGCAGCTGTCAGATATGTGTTCCCGTTGGTTATCACTGACCTGTCGATCCCTGCATCAACAATAGGAGGATAGGGTGCACAGTTTTCCGAAGCAAGCACTTTCCATTCAAGTATATTGTTGGACATAGGCCTGTTGCGACGCATTTCCACTGAATCAATATCCAGACGTAACCTTGTGGTAGTGACTTCATTAAACTTTGTAACGTTATAGGTTTCATCCTCAAGTGTGAGCCCTTCAACGCCCTCTACAGGCCTGAATTCATTACCATCCCAGTAAGATATATGATATGCTTCAGGCAGCAGTCCCGAGAATCCTTTCCTCCAGAATACAGATATTTCATCTGTCGATATTGGTTGATTCCATTCGTATTCTACCCATGTAACACCTTTAGCCTGTTCCTGCATGTTGTTGAAATTTCCTCCACCGCGACCACCGTATCGTGGCATCTCCGGGATCTCTCCATCATTAAGCTGTTCACTGCCTCTGGCACCAAAAGGACCTGAAGGTTGAGCCATTACAGCCAGGTTTGAACCCTTCATGTCTGAGGATTTACCCCCATTGCCTGATGAGCAGGAGGTTAGCGCAGCTATTCCTGCCGCAATGAATAATAAACTGAAGAATTTTTTCATGTTTTTAAAATTTGTTTTATCTACTTAACGAAAATACAAAATTATATTGTTAAGTGTATATTATTCACTTATTTTTTTGTCTCCGTGATTGTTATTTTTTTTTAATGGCATTTCCCCACTGAATGACAGCCAGCTATTTGGTTACTATTTGTTTATCATATTAATAAATCTATATATAAATACTTTTACATAACATCTAAACTCATATCGATTTTTATTTAATTAAAAAATAGCTATATTACCTCCGGTAAATTATCATTTCCTTTTATTTGGACCTCTTAAACCTAAAATATTGTTATGACTGATAAGTATTATCTGGGCATTGATATAGGATCTATATCAATTAATACTGTTGTGCTGGACAGATCGTTGCAGGTTATTGATAATGAATATACTTTTTGTCATGGAAAACCTTTTTCAGTCCTGCTCGAACAACTGAAAAAGGTGATGGGGAAATATTCACCTGAAAAATTTGATTTTATAGCATTTACAGGAACTGGTGGGGAACTGGCTGAGAAACTTGTAGGGGGTAAGCATGTCAACGAAATTATTGCCCAGTCGTCGTCGGTATCAAGGATGTATCCTGAGGCAAGGACAGTAATTGAGATGGGAGGCGAGGATTCAAAGCTGATCTTTATGAAGGAAGATGAACCTGGATTGGTTAGTCTTTCAGATTTTTCACTCAATACTATTTGTGCGGCAGGAACCGGTTCTTTTCTTGACCAGCAGGCCAAGAGGATCGGCGTTTCGATAGTTGATGAGTTTGGTGAAATGGCCCTGAAGTCCGAAAATCCTCCCCGTATAGCCGGCAGATGCAGCGTGTTCGCAAAGAGTGATATGATACACCTTCAGCAGATAGCAACACCCGTTCAGGATATTGTTGCCGGACTATGCTTTGCTGTAGCAAGAAATTTTATCAGTACACTTGGCAGGGGTAAAAAGCTTGATACGCCTGTGATATTCCAGGGTGGCGTAGCAGCCAACCAGGGAGTTGTAAGGGCGTTCACGGAATTACTGAAAGTTTCTGACGGGGAACTGATAATACCTGAATATCATGCATCGATGGGAGCACTGGGTGCAGTATTTTATTTATTGTCCCAGGAGAGGTCTGAAATTGTTGCATACAAGGGACTAGGTGAACTTGAGGATTACCTTAAGGAGGACCTTACAGGTGGGAAAAGACATGATCCCCTGGTGGAAGCCGATGTGATTTACAACAAGGAATCTCTCTTGCTTTCAAACGGGCAGGAGAAACTGCCTGTTTACCTTGGTCTGGATATCGGCTCATTAAGTACGAATGTAGTACTTATTGACGATAAGAACAATGTTGTGGCAAGGCGCTACCTGCCGACAGCCAGTAAGCCGATAGAGGCTATCAGGCGTGGTATGTCCGAAATATACGAGGAAGTAGGAAACAGGGTGGTGGTTATGGGTGCCGGAACAACAGGATCAGGAAGGTATCTAACAGGTGATTTTGTCGGGGCCGATGTTATCAGGAACGAGATTACAGCTCAGGCAACTGCTGCTATTGCACACGATGCAACAGTGGATACGATTTTTGAGATAGGAGGTCAGGATTCGAAATATATAAGTATCGACCAGGGTGTGGTTGTTGATTTTGAGATGAACAAGGTGTGTGCCGCAGGAACCGGCTCTTTTCTTGAGGAACAGGCTGAGAAACTTGATATCAGTATTGTGGAAGAATTTGGGCATCTTGCCCTGAGTGCAAAAAGACCGGCAGCATTTGGTAACAGGTGTACGGTGTTCATGGAAACCGACCTTAATTCGCACCAGCAGAAAGGTGTTGAAAAGGAGAATCTGGTGGGAGGATTGGCTTACTCGATAGTTGAAAATTACATTCAGAAAGTTGTCAGGAAGAAAAGGATCGGGAATAAGATATTTTTCCAGGGTGGGGTTACCAATAACAAGGCTGTTGTTGCTGCTTTTGAAAAAGTAACAGGTAAAAAGATCATCGTGCCACCACATTTTGATGTTACAGGAGCTATCGGTGTGGCAATTCTGGCCAGGGATCATATTAAGCAGACAGGCAAGAAAACAAGTTTTAAAGGATTTGATATCAGTAAGATACCTTACAGCGTTGACAGGTTCACATGTAAATCATGTGCCAATCAGTGCGAGATCCGTCGTGTAAGGATCGAAGGAGAGAAGAAACCTCTCTATTTCGGCGGAAGATGTGAAATGTGGGAAAAGGAAGACCGGAAAGGAAAAGGAGAGGGAATACCCAACCTTTTTGAGGAAAGACTTGAACTGCTTCTCAACGGATTTACCGAGAAACCGGCCGACGGAAAGATAACAATTGGAATACCGCGGGCCCTTGCAATATTCTGGCAGACTTTTCCATTCTGGCGGACATTCTTTGAAACACTTGGTTTCAATGTAGTTCTGTCAGATGAATCCAACAACCAGCTTATAAGCAAATCGCTGGAGATGATAGTAGCGGAGACATGTTTCCCGATAGAACTGGCACATGGCCATGTCCAGAATCTGCTGGATAAGGGAGTTGATTATGTATGGATGCCATTTATTATTAATATGAAATCAGAGGAGAGTGATCCGACCCGCAGTTTCAGTTGCCCGTGGATACAGACTTTCCCGTTTATGGTGAAGGCTGCTATAGATGATCCGAAAGTTAATGAAAGGCTTCTTATTCCGGCACTCAATTTCAGATTCTTTGGGAAGGTACTCGATAAGGAACTGGCCGATTTTATGAAGAAAAGGTTCGGCCTGAAAAAGGGTGAAATTGTAAAGGCAATAGGACTTGCCGACAAAGCACAGGAAACATTCGACCAACAGATCGCCGCCCGTGGCAGGGAAGTACTTGCCAGCCTCCCTGAAGACAAAGAGTCACTGGTTATTATTGGCAGGTCATATAATACCGGCGATCCTTCTCTTAACCTGAGCATGGTTGAAAAACTGATCAATATGGATGTTATGCCCATTCCTATTGATTTTATTCCATGGAGGGATGAAAAGATACTGGAGGATTATCCTCAGATGTACTGGCACAACGGGGCCAAAGTTCTTGCCGCAGCAAGGTTTGTGGCTAAACACAAGGATCTGCATGCAATTTATATGGGTAATTTCAGATGCGGTCCCGATTCATTCCTGTCACATTTTGTCAACGAGGAGATGCAGGGTAAACCCTATATGGAACTTGAGATTGACGAGCACAGTGCTGATGCCGGAATGATAACCAGGTATGAAGCTTTTCTCGATAGCCTTGAAGGATCACGCAAGGTGCCGAAAAGAGACCAGAAATTCTTTAAACCCGGGGTAAACAGATCGTCACCCCTTGGTGATCGTACCCTTTACTTCCCGAATATGGCAGATGGGGCACATGGCATTGCAGCAGCCTGCAGACATTTCGGAATGAAGGCCGATGTGCTTCCTCCAACGACCAAGGAGGATATCGATCTGGCAAAGAAATACTGTTCGGCAAGAGAATGTTTTCCAATGATAGCAACAACCGGTAGTTTCCTGGCTAAGCTGAATGAACCGGGTGTCGATGGGGAAAAGATAAGTTTCTTTATGCCTGATCATAACGGACCATGCCGTTTCGGACAGTATAATAAATTCCAGAGGGTGGTTTTCAATCGCCTTGGGTTTGAGAATGTTGAGATTATCTCTCCAAGGAATGATGCTTCCTATGAGGATATTTCGGGAGGTCACGGAACAAAGTTCAGGATACTGGCATGGAAAGGGATAGTTGCCTTCGATATTCTCAGGAGATTAAGACAGGAGAGACAACCATACAATGTAAAACCTGGCGATATACGCAGGGTTTATAATAATGCTGTGAAAGAGGTTGTTGCTTCGATTGAGAGAGGCGGTGCCGATCTGTATGACACACTTGCCAGGGTAGCAGTCGATTTTAACAATGTTCCACTTGACCTTTCGAAGAGAAAACCTGTCATAGCTGTCGTGGGTGAGTTTTTTATGAGGGATAATGCTTCATGCAGCAGCTACCTTCTCGACAGGCTTGAGAACCTTGGTGCCGAGACCTTTGAGAACCCTTTTTCTGAGTGGATGAGTTACTCGACCTACAGGTATTTCAGGGACAGCAAATGGAAAGGAGACACTAAGGGAATGATAAAATCGAGGCTCCAGGAATTTACACAGGAGACCACAGAAGGGAAGCTATACAAAGCTGTGAAGAACTTTATTGACCAGGAGAAGGTCATCCATGTTAACGAGATGCTCGATAATTGCGGCGAATATATACATAAGCATTATGACGGTGATCCGGCTATTACCCTGGGAACATCGGTTATGCTTATGCAGAGAAAGGTTTCAGGTTTCGTGAATATCCTCCCGTTTACCTGTATGCCAGGAACTTTCGTTGAATCTGTATCGCACAAGTTCAAGCATGATTTCGGGAATATCCCGTATGAGAACTTTGCATACGAAGGCCAGGATGACACATCCATTGACCTTCGTCTGCAGGCTCTGATGTACAGGGCAAAGGAGTATTGTGCCAGGAATGGTTATGATAAACCCGACAACTGGCATCTTGCGAAGATTGCTGCCATGAAGGAGGAAGCCTCGGTCTGATATTGCAGTAAGGAAAAAAAAGATGCCCCGTCCTCACGGGGCATCAGAAAACTACATTACTAAACCTATGCTTTCGACCGGGATCGAGCCTGAGGCAGGTGCCGTCGATGTGTCAGCGGTGACACTTGAAACAGGCGATAGGAATACCTGTTTTCGTTCACGATTACGTGGTTAGGGCTTTGACACGTAGTGCTATTCATCCTTCTCCTCAAGAGCTGGCTTGCAGACGATTGGGCTTTTTCTGGCTCCTTTAAGGTTTGGAATCTCTGGCTTGCGTTTCATTGCTTGCACCCGGTATTTTAATTTAAATAACCATAAAGTACTCACAAATAAATATCCGGGGATAAATTTAGAATTTAATTAGATATGCGCAACATTCTATTATACGGTTTTAACA
>JBJKPH010000428.1:0-2588 GCA_046706585.1 Bacteroidales bacterium
ATAATTCACAATGGACTGACGAAGAAGGGCTCTCGGTTGAAGGTAAGCAAGGCAGGGCGATCACAGGATCTGAACTGGATTCTGAAATGGAACCTTTCAGAATAGTCGAATTCGGCAGTAAAAGGCCGGGAATGTCATCCCAGCCTGTTATCTTCAGCACTGAACCGCAGCCATCATTCAACAAGAATTTTGAACTCCTGGGTGAAAAACTAGTACATAACAGGGAGTCAGGTATCCGCAACATTATTGTATGCGAGCAGGAAACACAGGCAGAAAGATTGCACGACATTTTCAGGGAAGTTAACGAAAATGCTGAGTTTGAAACCATTATACTCAATCTGCATGAAGGGTTTACTGATCCCGACCTTCAATTGTGCATCTTTACCGATCACCAGATATTCGACAGGTATCATAAATTCAGGATAAGCGGCACCTTTATCAGAAAGGATACAATTACTATCAGAGAACTCACCGGGCTTAATCCGGGAGATTATGTAGTGCATATCGATCATGGCATCGGAAGGTTCGGCGGACTGGAAAAGATTGATGTAAACGGCAAGGTACAGGAAGCTATCAAGCTTGTATACAAAGATAACGACATATTGTATGTAGGCATTCAGGCCCTTCACCGAATTTCAAGGTATAAAGGGAAAGATGCATCGGAACCAAGGTTAAACAAGCTTGGTACGGGGGCCTGGCAGAAAATGAAAAATAATACCAAGAAAAAGGTCAAGGACATTGCCAGGGAACTGATCATTCTGTATGCCAGGAGAATGACCGTCGAGGGCTTTGCATTCAATCCCGACTCATACCTGCAGAGAGAACTGGAAGCTTCATTTATTTACGAGGATACTCCGGACCAGGTTGTTACATCTAGGGCTGTGAAGGAAGATATGGAAAAGGGACACCCGATGGACAGGCTGGTATGTGGTGATGTAGGGTTCGGAAAGACCGAAATAGCTATCCGGGCTGCCTTCAAGGCCGCTACCGACGGTAAGCAGACAGCCGTCCTTGTGCCGACAACAATACTGGCCCTTCAACATTACCAGACCTTTTCTGACAGGTTACGCGGATTTCCTGTAACAGTTGAATATATAAGCCGCCATAAAAAACCTGCTGAACAGAAGAAAATATTTGAAAGACTTAATAAGGGTGAAATTGATATTATCATAGGTACCCACAAGCTTGTTGCAGGAGTGGTGAACTTCAGGGACCTTGGGCTGCTGGTTATTGATGAAGAGCAAAGGTTCGGTGTATCAGTTAAAGAAAAACTCAAGAGCCTGAAGGCAAATGTTGATACACTGACACTCACGGCTACACCAATCCCCAGAACCCTCCAGTTTTCACTGATGGGGGCCCGCGACCTGTCAATAATTAATACTCCTCCCCCTAACAGGATGCCTATAATAACAGAGCTGCACGGATTTAATGAAGAGATAATTCGTGACGGGATAGAGTATGAACTGAGCCGCAACGGACAGGTATTCTTCATTCATAACAGGGTTGAAACCATCCGTGAAATAGAGATGGTTATCAGAAAAATCAATCCAAGAGTGAAATGTGCCATTGTGCACGGGCAAATGGATGGTGTGAGCATAGAAAATATAATGTTCGATTTTATCCATGGTGATTATGATGTACTTATTGCAACCACAATTATTGAATCAGGACTCGATATCCCAAATGCCAACACCATTTTTATTAATAATGCCCACATGTTCGGTCTTTCTGAATTGCATCAGCTCAGGGGACGCGTGGGCCGGTCAAATAAGAAGGCATTCTGCTATCTGCTCTCGCCACCGGTAAGTGTTCTTACACAGGAAGCAAGAAGGAGGCTGAAGGCCATTGAAGAATTCTCAGAACTGGGCAGTGGTTTCAATATAGCCATGCAGGACCTTGATATCCGTGGTGCAGGTAATCTCCTTGGAGGTGAGCAGAGCGGATTTATTGCCGAAATTGGATTTGAGACATACCAGAGAATACTTGCAGAAGCCGTGAATGAGCTTAAAGAGGAAGACCTGAAAGACCTTTTCGCCGAACCAGAATCACCCGAAAGAACAGACAGGCATTGGGGTGACACACATGTGTCTGACTGCCAGATTGAGACCGACCTGGAAATAATGTTCCCCGATGAATATATATCAAATATTGCAGAGCGTATAAGGCTGTACAAGGAACTGAACGAGATATCAGAAGAGGACGATCTCAGGAGATTCGAGTCAAACCTTATCGACAGGTTCGGGCCACTTCCAGGGCCTGCACTGGAGCTTTTCGAAGTAGTGCGCCTGCGCAGATGTGCCCTGAGACTTGCAATAGAAAAGATTATTCTGAAGAATGATCTGTTTATCTGCCATTTTGTTTCAAATCCGCAATCACCATTCTACTCAGGGAAATTATTTATGTCGGTGATAAATTATGTGAGCAGGCATCCAAAAAAGATCACCGTAAAACATAAAGAGTCAAAATTCAGTATTACTATAAAACCTGTTTCCAACATTCGTTCAGCATCAGGACACCTGAAGAATATACTCGATTATCATTCATCCCTCACCAATTAGCAACAGACATAATCCTGCCCTGTCCTCCAT
>JBJKPH010000429.1:0-5948 GCA_046706585.1 Bacteroidales bacterium
CGCTGATCTTTGAGAAGGCCTCAACCCGTACAAGATGTGCTTTTGAGGTAGCGGCATTTGATCAGGGAGCGCATGTTACCTACCTTGGTCCGAGCGGTTCACAGATTGGCCAGAAGGAGTCGATGAAAGATACTGCCAGGGTGCTGGGAAGGATGTATGACGGTATAGAGTACAGGGGATTTGGTCAGGTAGTTGTTGAGGAACTGGCTGAATATTCAGGGGTTCCGGTATGGAACGGGTTAACAACTGAGTTCCATCCCACCCAGATACTTGCTGATTTTATGACCATGCTTGAATATTCAGGCAAGCCATTAAATATGACAAGCTTCTGTTACCTTGGGGACGCAAGGAACAATATGGGTAATTCGCTTCTCGTTGGCGCTGCCAAAATGGGGATGGATTTCAGGGCAGCAGCACCTGAAGAGTGCCAGCCTTCTGAAGAACTGGTCAATAAATGTCGGGAAATAGCTGCCGGAACCGGAGCCAGGATCACCATTACATCCGATGTTGATGAAGCTGTTAAGGGAGTTGATTTTCTTTATACCGATGTCTGGGTATCAATGGGTGAGCCTGATTCGGTATGGGAGGAGAGGATAAGGCTGCTCAGACCTTACCAGATCAACAGTGAGGTGATAAGAAAAACCGGTAATTCCAATGTGAAATTCCTGCACTGCCTGCCATCGTTCCATAACCGTGAAACAAAAATCGGTGAGGAGATATATAAAAAATACGGGCTCGACGGAATGGAAGTCACCGAAGATGTTTTTGAATCGGAGCATTCCATAGTTTTTGACGAAGCTGAAAACAGGATGCATACGATAAAAGCTGTGATGGTGGCAACATTGGGGGAGTAGGGCAGGCAGGGAATAATGGAAGAGGCTTAAGGCAATCCTATACTTGAATCTTTATACTTTTGTCTTTTGTCTTTTTCTTTTTCTTTTATCATACGTCATCTATACAAAAAATGCACGTACGAAGTAGAAGGTAATAACGAATGAGGCAGCCAGTTTGAGTCCGACACCTGAGAGGAATCCCAGCAGGCTTCCGATTCCTGCCTTCATGGCATATTTAAGGTCATCCTTATAGATCATCTCACCGGTAACAGCTCCAATAAACGGACCTATTATTATGCCCGGAGGGCCAAGGAACAGACCGATTATCAATCCAACGGTTGCACCCCTTGCCCCGTATTTTGAGCCGCCAAACTTCCTTGTTCCCCAAACCGGAACAATATAGTCAAGTATTGTAACTACCAGTGCTATTGCTCCCAGAACTATCAGTAACGTAGTGCCTGGCTGAGCAAAGTCGGTAAGCGATATGACCAGTATGCCTATAAAGCTGAGAGGAGGTCCTGGCAGAACAGGAACCAGACAGCCTATAATCCCAATTATCATTAACACAATGGCCAGTGACAACAGCAGGTAATCGATGATCATGTTTAAATATATAAAAAAAATGCCTGCAAAGGAAATACAGGCATCAGTTTGGTACTATAATAAATTTACTTTTCACCCAGATCTTCAAAATCAACATTGATGAATTCATTATCCTTTATTTCATCAGTCTGATCTTTGTCATTATCCTTATCTTCAGGGAATTGAGCGAAACCTTCAAATTTACCATCCCTGATAAAATTTATTGCCTCCTCAAGACCGGCTGCGAATTTCTCAAAGTCCTCTTTATAGAGGAATATCTTATGTTTCTCAAAGAAGAACTTCCCGTCCTTGTTGAATCGCTTCTTACTTTCGGTTAATGTAATATAGAGGTCGCTTTTACGGGTAGCCTTTACATCAAAAAAATAGGTTCTGTTTCCTGCTCTAACGATAGTAGTGTGTACCTCTTCGCGTCCGCCATTATTATTATCACTTTCACTGACCTCAACGGTTTTGTCCTCGTTTTCCTCCTTCATAAAGCAGTTTTTAGTTTCAGTTTCTGTATTACATGGTCAAATGTAATAATTATTTTTTCAAATCAAAATATAGGGACATTTTTGTGTTTATCCCCATAATCTTTTGTCTAATAGAGAAAAAAAGTAATTTTGCACAAACAATTGAGGTTCTTTATAGAATGATCAGCAGGAGACTATTAAGGATAAAGGCATTACTTGTTTTCTATGCCTTTAACAGGAAAGAAGGAGAAAATCTCGAAGTAGCAGAGAAGGAACTAATATACAGTATTGATAAGACTTTTGACCTCTATCATTATCTTCTGCTCCTGATACTTGATATTGCAGACATAGCTTCGGAAAAAATCGAGATAGCCAGAAATAAAAGGATACCTCTTCCGGAGGACCTTAATCCGAATACCAGGTTCATAGACAACAGGCTGCTAAGGCAACTGTACGACAATAGTGATCTCAGAAAATATATTGCAAGGCGAAAACTGTCATGGTCAGGTTATCCTGAACTTGTCCGGAAACTTTATTCTCAGATGATAGAGTGGGATGAATACAAAAAGTATATGTCATTGGAGCAGGGCAGTTACAATGCCGATAAAAAGTTCGTTGCAAGTCTGGTAACTTCGTTAATGTCTCAGTCTGAAGATCTTGATGCAGTGCTCGAAGAAGTCTCTATCTACTGGAACGATGATCTGGAGTTTGTAGTCTCGATGATCGGGAAGACCTTCAGGACCTTCAGGGAGACAACAGGACCGGATCACCACCTGATGCCTATTTTCAGGAATGATGATGACGAACGTTTTGTCAGGGTTTTGCTGAGGAAAGGAATTCTCAGATCCGATATCACGACCTCACTTATTGAAAGTAATACTACAAACTGGGAGATCGAAAGGATAGCACTGATGGATAAACTGGTGATGCAGCTGGCAATTACCGAAATATGCGAATTTCCTGAGATACCCATAAAAGTGACCCTCAATGAATATATTGAGATAGCAAAGTATTACTGTACAGCCAAAAGTGGTACATTTGTGAACGGTATACTTGACAAGATTGTAAAGGAAATGCGTAAGCAATCGATGTTCAGCAAAAAGGGCAGGGGACTTATCGGTGAACCAGGATATGAAGAACTGGAAGAAAAATAACAATATAATGAGGTTTACCGTATATATATCAATTATTATGATTTTTCTGGCCGGATGCAACCATGGCAGGCAGGCAGACAAAACGCCTGAAACTGACACGGTTGGCAATGATGCGACTCCTTCGATCTTTTTCCCGGAGATTGAGCATGACTTCGGTAAGGTCGTGGAAGGAGAAAAGGTTGCAACGGTTTTTAAGTTTGAGAACAGGGGACCCGGGGATATAGTTATTCAATCGGTTACAACTACCTGCGGATGTACTGTTCCGAGATTTGATAAGGAACCGGTAAAGGAGGGAGAAACAGGCACTGTCGAAGTTGTTTTCGATACCTCTTACAGGGAGGGAGAGCAGACGAAAACGATAGAAGTGAGTTCGAATGCCGATAAACCTGTTGTGCTCCTGTTAATAAGAGCTGAAGTAATAACCAATTAATTAATAATTATCTGATGAACAATTTTGCGTTTTTGTATTTGATGGGACCGGCTCCTGAAGGTCAGAGTCCGCTTGTAACTTTTTTACCATTGATACTTGTCTTCGTGGTATTTTACTTCTTTATGATCCGGCCGCAGGTCAGGAAACAGAAAGAGCTTACAAATTACAGGAATAGCCTTCAGAAAGGAGATAAAATTGTTACCACCGGAGGTATCTACGGAAGAATTACCGACGTCAAGGAAAGTACCGTTACGGTAGATGTTGGAGATAACGTCCTGCTTAGGATTGATAAGAATGCTGTCGTAAAGGATTCATCCGAACTGCAGCAGCAAAAATAGTCCGGCTGGCGAAAAAGAAAAACTATGGACCAGGAAAGTATCCGGGCAGGTCTGAAGGAGCGATTGCTGAAGCTGAAATCCCGGCTTATCCGGAAGAATGTGGCAATATTTGGCTTTTTTCTCCTGCTTTCGGCCCTCTTCTGGTACCTTAATGCCCTGAGCAAGGATATGACCCTGCATGTCGATTACCCGGTAAGGTACATTAACTTCCCGGGCGATATGGCATTGCTGAACGAACTACCTGAGATGCTCGATCTGCAACTCGAGGGACCGGGATATTCACTACTCCAGATTCGTTTCAAGGCTAATAAACCTCCTCTTGTAATAGATATATCATCTGTTAACAAGTCGGTAACAGAAAGCAGGGGAAAGTACTCGTTCTATGTGCTGACATATACGTGGGGTGGTATGATAGCCAGACAGATGAGATCAGATTTCAGTGTTTCGTCGATAAACCCCGATACAATATTTTTTGAGTTCGACCAGATATCACATAAGGTCGTTGAGGTTGTTCCCGATGTTGAGGTCAGTACAATGCGACAATTCATGGTATATGGTAAGATCACCTGCAATCCCGACTCCATTGAGATTACCGGCCCGAAAATAATTGTCGATACAATAGAAAGTGTAAAAACAAAGAACCAGAAATTTCAACAGCTAAATCAGTCGTACACCGGGAATATTCAGCTTGAGTCGATAAAAAAAATAACATTATCGGAGAAAAAGGTTGAAATAACGATTCCGGTGGAGCAGTATACAGAGGCTGTCTTTACAATTCCTGTTACTGTGATAGGCGAACCCGACTCAGTAAGAGTGAGGGTGTTCCCTGATAAGATAAACCTTCAGTGCATTGTGACCCTGAGCGATTACAGCAAACTCAGGGAGGCATCGATCGAGGCTGTTGTGGATATGACGAAAGTGGATCCCGGAAGCGCATCTATGATCAATGTCGAGTTGAGGAATGTGCCTGATTATGCAGGAGGACTGAAATATAATCCCGGCCAGGTTGAATATATTCTTGAGAAGAAGTGATGGTAGTTCTTGGTGTCACCGGTGGTATTGGCAGTGGTAAATCAACCGTCTGCAGGACATTCGGAGTGCTGGGTGTGCCTGTTTTTTTCTCAGATACGGTGGCAAGGGATATTATGGACAGCGATGAAGAGCTGAAAACAGGGCTTAGAAATATTGCAGGTGAAAATATTTACAGGAACGGCACACTCGACAGACCAAAGATGGCATCACTTATTTTCAGTGACAGGGAACTGCTGAAAAAGGTAAATTCGCTTGTCCACCCGGCTATATTTGAAGTATTCAGATCATGGGCAGCGAAGAAAAAGAGCCCGTATGTGATACTTGAGGCCGCAATACTTTTCGAAAGCGGTGCCGACAACCTGGTTGACAGGGTGGCTACGGTAACTGCTCCTTTCGAGGAAAGAATTATGAGGGTGATCAGCAGGAATAACCTTACAAGGGAACAGGTTATCGAAAGGATGAATAATCAATATCCTGAAAATGAGTTGATCGGCAGATCTGATTTTGTAATTAATAATTCTGAAAACAGTATGATCATACCCCAGGTTTTAGAGGTACATAACGAAATGATCAACCTGGTAAATAATAAAAACAACTGATGGGAAAATATGCAAAGTGGATCGGCGGAGGTATGGGATGGTTCCTGGGTGGACCGCTGGGTGCACTCTTTGGTTTTGTAATTGGTTCAATGTTCGATACACCGGGACAAAAGAATAGTCAGGGTGCATATAACAGGAACTTTGCGGGGAGAACGGCAGGAACAACGGCAGGCGATTTTGGCATGAGCCTGCTGGTCCTTGTGGCGGCCGTAATGAAGGCCGACGGAAAAGTTGTTAAGTCGGAGCTCGATTTTGTGAAGAAGTATTTTATCATGCAGTTTGGTGAGGAAACGGCACAGGAGGCTTTACTGCTCCTCAGGGATATGCTGAAAAAGGATATTCCTGTGGTTGATGTATGCAGGCAGATTGCCGGTAATATGGATCATTCGTCAAAGCTTCAACTGCTGCATATGCTGTACGGAGTATCAGCTGCCGACGGTACAATTGAGAGATCAGAGCTGAACATCCTGAGAACAATTGCCGACTACCTCGGTCTCTCATCAAAAG
>JBJKPH010000430.1:0-8742 GCA_046706585.1 Bacteroidales bacterium
GGTGGTTTCGAGAAGGCTCAGGCTATCCAGAATAACGAAGTGGTAAAGAATAACCTCGGTTTCGTCGCACATATGCAGGGCGACAATGATAAGGCAGAGGAATATTTCACATCAATGACAGCCGCAACTGACGAGTCAAGGTTCGGCCTGGGTACTATCGCCATCATGAGAGGTGAATATGACAAAGCAGTTAACTTCTTTGGAAATGATCCTTCATGCAATAATGCACTTGCACTTATCCTGAAAGGCGACCTAAATAAGGCAAAAGTAATGCTCGATGGTATGGAAAAATGTGCATGCGGTACTCCTTCATACCTGAAGGCAGTAGTTGGAGCAAGAATGGATAACAAAGACTATATGCTTAACGGACTCAGAGAGGCAGTCGAGCTTAATGCAGACTGGAAAGCCTATGCTGCTAAAGACAGGGAGTTCGGCAAGTTCGCTCAGGATGCTGATTTTACAGCTGTAATACAGTAAGATTTTAAATTGGTTGGCCGGGATTTGTAATCCCGACCTTAACATAATCGCACTTTGTTGTCGCAGATCTCCGGATCTGCGACATTTTTTTACAACTATGCGACTCCTATGGAGTCGTATTTTTCATTATGTATCTTGGTTACAACTTCTTTTCCCCTCCTTTTTTAAAAGATGTAAGGCTGAAGAAGAAATCCTTCAGCCTTAACCAGCAACAAGATTTAACGTGTATTTATTTTATTACAGACTTCTGAGCTTCCGGTACACCTCCCACATTACGATCCCGGCGCTTACGGCAACATTATATGAGTGCTTTGTCCCTTCCTGGGGTATTTCGATACAGAAATCACATTCATCAATAACCTGCTGGCTGACACCTTTCACCTCGTGACCGAATACAAGGGCATACCTGGTGTTGACCTCAGGCATGAACTTGTTGAGTTTCACAGAGGTGTCGACCTGCTCTATTCCCACCATGGTGTACCCTGAATTCTTTAGTTCCGAAACAGCCTCCGCAGCTGTGTCGAAATACTTCCATGCGACCGATTCGGTCGCCCCGAGCGCTGTCTTGTGTATCTCGCGATGTGGAGGAGTTGCAGTAATACCACATAAATAAACTGCCTCTGCAAGCAGGCAGTCGGCTGTCCTGAATATTGAGCCTACATTATTAAGACTCCTTACATTATCGAGAACGATTAAAAACGGGTTTTTAGGCGCTAGCTTAAAATCATTTATTGTCTTCCTGTTGAGTTCGGAATTTTTAAGTTTGCGCATAACATAGGTTTTGGTTACAAAATTAGAGAAAAAAACCGTAATTTGGCCCGCGGTTTTACAGAGCCGCTAAGTAGTAAAAAGTTAAAATATTATAAGGATGAATCTGCACGAATACCAGGGTAAATCGATACTTAAAAACCATAACGTAAGCATTCAGGAGGGCTTCGTTGCCGAGACGGCCGACCAGGCGGTAATGCTGGCAGGCCAGCTAAAGGAGAAATACGGATCAGGCTTTTTTGTGATCAAGGCACAGGTTCATGCCGGAGGCAGAGGCAAAGGGGGAGGAGTAAAGGTGGCAAAATCAGTGGAAGAGGCTGGTGAAATTGCCGGCAGGATACTAGGTATGACACTTGTAACTCCGCAAACAGGTCCCGAAGGAAAACTGGTCAGGAAAGTGTTGGTTGCACAGGATGTCTATTATCCCGGGGAGAGCAAGACAGAAGAGTTTTATATAAGCATGCTGCTCGACAGGAACAGCGGAAGATATGTTATTATGTACTCGCCCGAAGGGGGTATGGATATCGAAGAGGTGGCAGAGAAAACGCCACACCTTATCTTCAGGGAAGAGATCGATCCTTCGGTAGGTCTGCAGCCATTCCAGACAAGAACTGTAGCTTTCAACCTGGGGCTTACAGGTGAGGCTTTTAAAGAGATGCAGCGTTTTATTGCCGGATTATATAATGCCTTTACCTCAGCCGATGCCCAACTGATGGAGATAAATCCTGCCCTTAAAACAAGCGACAACAAGGTCCTTGCAGTTGATTGCAAAGTGGTGATCGATGATAATGCCCTGTTCAGGCATAAGGATATAGTGGAAATGCGGGACCTTTTCGAGGAGGACCCCACCGAGGTTGAAGCAGGAAAATATAACCTTAATTTTATCAAGCTTGATGGGAATGTGGGTTGCATGGTAAATGGTGCCGGACTGGCGATGGCAACCATGGACCTGATAAAATTGTCGGGAGGGCATCCTGCAAACTTCCTGGATGTGGGAGGTACTGCCAGTGCCGAAACCGTGGAGGCCGGCTTCAGGATAATAATGAAAGATACTGCTGTTAAGGCGATACTTATTAATATTTTCGGCGGAATAGTAAGGTGTGACAGGGTGGCAAACGGGGTGGTTGAGGCCTGCAAGTCGATCGGGGAACTGCCTGTTCCTGTTATAGTAAGGCTACAGGGTACCAACGCCGAAGAGGCCAAGGAGATAATTGACAATTCAGGCTTGAAAGTATTTTCTGCAATATCATTTTCTGATGCAGCATCGAAAGTGAGGGAAGTTCTTTCGTGATCACCAGGTCAGATCATCCCTGCTGACAGGCATTGTCATACACCTGGCGCCTCCTCCTCCGCGCGACAGTTCAGATCCTTCTATACCGATCATACATCTTTCATATGAAAAAGGATCAACTTTTCCTTCTATTACATCATTTGCGGAAAGAATCTCAAAACCATGCCTTGAGAGTTCTTCTATCGTGTGAACGTTTCTTGAGTAGCCCAGAACTATTCCGGGGGCTATTGCAAAGTAGTTGGCCCCGCTGTGCCACTGTTCTCTTTCCTGAACCCACTCATCCTTTGTGCCTCCGCAAAAGACCGGTTCCATATCGTACCCGAGATCTTTGAGTGCATCCGGTATATTTCTTACATTTCTTATTGATCTTACTTTGCCATTCTCGATCTTTATAAGCACTGTATGGTAGCGGGTCATATGATAGATCACAGGCTCATATACCATAAACTTATCCCTGTCAAGGAATGTGAAGATCATGTCGAGATGGATAAAAGATTCAGGTGAATGAGGGAGCTCCTGGACTATCATGTTGAGTTTCCCTTTTGTCAGCCTGGCCGCATTTTCTATTATCAGGTCTATCCCCTGTGTAGTAGTGCGGTTTCCGTTGCCTATGAGCAACAGATCCTCACCGGCAACCAGAATGTCTCCTCCCTCTATATTACATTCTTCACAGAAGTCAGTCTTCATGTCGGTATCAATAACAGGTACACCGAATTCAGGATGAAACCTGAAGATGGCACTCATTATTGTCGATTCCCTTTGTCTCACCCTGCTTGCCATATTTCCTGGTACAACCGCCTGGTTAATGGCCATTGCAGAATCGCGGGTGAAAAAGAAATTGTGCAGCGGTCGCAGTTCATACCTGTCCTTGCTAAGGTACCGGGTTAAGGTGTCTCTGCGCATTTCGACACCTTCAATAAGCTGCCTTGCCAGTTCTTCCTCATCAAGAGCTAAAAGCCTGTCTTCAAGTGAAGGATCTGATTTGCCGGCCCTGTCAATAAGGTAATTCCTTGCCTCATCAACCCTGAGGGTCTCGGTAAGCAGGTCCATAACCTCATGTACGTTAGAAAGTTTCCTTAGTACCCCTATAAACTGGGCATATTCTTCGCCGGCAACCGACAGGTTAAGAATATCTGAATAAAGAGCCCTCTCGGCATTTTCCGGTGTCATGTTTTCAACTTCAGCACCAGGTGTATGGACAATAACGTCCCTGAGCCTGCCTATCTCAGATCTTATATTTATTCTGTTTTCCATAATAAGTGCCCAAAGGTAAGCAGATATTACAAATTAGTCGCATTGTTTGTGGTGACTTCCGTCGCAAAAGGGTTTATTTGATGATCTTCCGCATCTGCAGAGGAAGATCTCATCGCCTGTATCTATTGGTGCATTTGATTCGGAATGTAGCCTGAAATTACCGGATACTTTTATAGGGCCGTGTTTTATCAGTTTAAAAACCGGCATCTGTTCTTTACCTTCCATCGACAATTATTTTCAATATTTATTTGATTTCGCGGTGCGACCCGTCACAGAATGGCTGCAGGTCTGATCTTCCGCACCGGCATAGTGATACCGTACCGTTAAACTTGGTCCTGTTTCCTGTCTCCCTCTCAATAAAGAATGTGCCGTTAACTACCAGCGGTCCCTCTTTCATCAGCCTTATTGAAGCCTGGCCTGTACTGACGAAATCATCGTTTACAGCAAGGCTTGCTCTTTTATTCCTGATATGATTTGAATGCTCCTTACCAACAAGTGCATTCTTTTTTTCGTCGTTCCACTTCCATGTAAGAGCATCAACAGGGCATTTATCAACAACCCTGATTATTTCTTCAGTTGAAGCACCATCCATTCTGACCCATGGTCTCTTCCCTGATCTGAATACACGAGGAAGCTCATTTATACATGTTGAGGCATGGATACAGGAAGAGGGTTTCCAGTATACCGTAATTTCGTCGCTCTTATATTTCCTTTCTCCTGATACCATATTCTTGCTTTCTAAAATAACAATAATAATTTCTTTTAGTTGCCCGGATAATTAATAATTTCTACATTTGGGTTTTAGTGATTAATGTGGGGGATTGTCAATTTGTTGGGTTTTAGGAAGTCTGTCTGTAGCAGAATGCTGGCTTGCCGGGCACTTGTCAAAGCAAAATATCTTGTTGCCCTGTCTCTTTTTTTATTAACCCCACATGCGAAGTTATTTGCTTCATCAGCTGCCGGTTCAAACGGATCATCAATATTCCTGACCCTCCCAATTCATATAATACATCTTATTCTGACAATTATCGGTGCCTCAGCTATCCTGGTTACTCTGTCAATAATGTTCGGTTTAAAGGTTAAAAAGCTGAACGGAGCCCTTAGCAGAAAGAACAGTGAGATCGAGGAGGCAAACAAGAACCTGGAGACCCTGAACAGGGAACTGTCGGAACAGAGAGACAGAATGGCCCGTGACCTTGCAAACTCTGAACGGATCTATGAGATCATGCTCGAATCGGCCGAAGATGGGATTGCCCTCTATTCGATGGACTGGAAGATACAATTTGGGAATAAGGCATTTTATAACCTGATAGGCTATACAAAGGATGAATATACAAAGATAGACCCTGATGAAAGAGATAATACATTACTCCATCCCGATGATATAGGTTATTCAGATGACAGGACAAAGGCAATTGCAGAAAAAGGATACTTTGAGAAGGAGAAAAGGATAAAGCACCGGAACGGTAAATATGTTGTACTTTCGGCAAAATCGGTGTTGGTAAAAGACAATGAAGGGAATGACCTGGGTATTCTTCTGATCTCAAGAGATGTTACTTCAATCAGGGAAGCACAGGATGAGCTTAAGATAGCAAGGGATAAAGCTGAGGAAAGTAACAGGCTTAAATCGACTTTCCTGGCAAATATTTCACATGAGATACGTACTCCGCTGAACAGTATCGTAGGATTTGCCAATCTGCTGAACGACAGCCGTACAACAGATGAGGTGAGGGAAGAATACGTGGGTTATCTCAATCAGAACACTGAAAAACTGCTTCAGATCATAAGTGATATTATTGACCTCTCAAGGCTTGAGAATTCGGAGATTGAGATACATTATGACCCGATAAGAATAAACTCGATACTTGATGAAATGGAAGAGTATGCAGGGTTTAATATTACCAAAAGCGGTAAACAAATTGAGTTCATACTTGAGAAGGGTGTGCCTGACGGGAAGGATATGATCTATTCCGACGAGATCTGGCTCAAAAGGGTCCTTCGTCACCTGCTCGATAATGCAGTGAAATTCACACGGGAAGGCACTATATCCCTTTCGTGCACTATGGCCGGGACATCACTTATGATAAGGGTGACCGATAGCGGAATTGGTATCAGCAAGGATCACCTCGATTCAATATTTGAACAGTTCAGGCAGGAAGTGGGAGGTCATCACCGGCCGTTCGAAGGCCTGGGAGTGGGACTGACTCTCGCAAAACATGTAATTGAGCAGATGGACGGTTTCCTGTGGGTTGAGTCGGAAAAGGGCAGAGGATCAAAATTCTTTTTTACAATTCCTTACAGACCTGTCGATTCAGGGAGGAAACAGGATCTTATTAAGCCGCCTCCGGAGGAAAAAGTTATAGCCGGCAATGAAGATATGACAGGTGGGCATAAAGAGAACTGGTGGGGGAAGAAGATACTGGTGACTGACGACAATAATGACATACTGAATTATCTTGACAGGATACTTACCGATACAGGACTGTCTGTGATAAGAGCAAGGTCGGGGGAGGAGACCGTTGAGATTGTAAAGAATAACGAAGACATTGATATGGTGCTGATTGACATGCAGATGCCCGGGATGAACGGACTGGAAGCTACAAGCGAAATACGTAAACTGAGAAAAAAGATCCCGATTATTGCTCATACGGCATTCATTTATGAAGAAGAACAAAAGATGATACTGGATGCCGGGTGTGACGCCTGCATTATTAAACCCATCAGGCAGGAACAGCTCTATTCAGTTATTTCAGGATTCCTGGGTTAGTCTTTCTTTTACCTGTCGACGATTACCGGCAATTACTTACCGGTGAAATTATTTAACTATTTTAGGTAAAAATTTGTCCGGCATGTCCGAAAATAAATATGCTGATGTAATAATACCCGTTGCCCTTGGAAAGACATTCGTCTATTTGGTGGATAGCCCGTTGAAGGGAAAGGTGAAACGTGGATCGAGGGTGCTGGTTGAGTTTGGACGGTCAGGGAAATTTGTCGGCGTGGTCGAAAGGATCCATGCCGAAAAGCCCGCTGTGAAAAGGATCAGGAAGATCGAGGCATTGGCTGAACATGTGCCATCGATTGATGCGTTGCAGCTTGATCTCTGGAAATGGATCAGTGATTATTATTTATGCACACCGGGCGAAGTAATGGATGCAGCCCTTCCGGCCGGGATGAAGGCAGGGAGTGAAAAGAAAATTCATTACAAGGTGAGGGAAGAGGTTTCCGTAGCCCTGGCAAAAACAGTTAGTGAGAAAGATCTGGGTAGCTTGCTCGATGCACTCGAAAAATGGCCGGCACGGAAAAAGCTCCTTCTGTCATATCTTGAAATAACAGGATTTGAGGGCATCGGCGTACCGGAAAGTATATCAAGGAGCAGACTGCTGAATTTGGCAGGTGTAACAGCCGGTCCTCTTGCAGCGTTGGTGAAGAAAGGGATTTTTGTCACCGGAACGATAGAAGTAAGCAGGCTTGATACGCCTGCAGAAGGGGTAACGGGCGAGCTAAATAAACTCAGCAAATCACAGGAAGAAGCGATCTCAGGTATCAGGACAGAATTCAAAGAAAAGGATGTCGTACTCCTTCAGGGTGTTACTTCAAGCGGTAAAACGGAGATATATTTTCACCTTATCAGGGAACAGATCAAAGCAGGCAGACAGGTATTATTTCTGTTGCCTGAGATAGCACTTACATCCCAGATGATAAACAGGCTGAGGGATCATTTCGGGGACATGGTGGGTGTATATCATTCGAGACTGAGCGATGCAGGGAGAGTTGAAGTATGGCGCCGGACCGAAGGTGATTTTGCAGAAGGCAACTACCGTATTATTCTTGGAGTCAGATCAGCTATATTCCTTCCTTTCCGCGATCTGGGTCTTGTTATTGTTGATGAAGAGCATGATGCCTCATACAAGCAGAACGATCCTGCCCCAAGATATAATGCAAGAGATGTTGCTACTATCCTTGCTAGACTGCACGGGGCAAAGACCCTACTGGGGTCGGCAACGCCATCAATAGAGAGCAGGTTTAATGCCGAATCGGGTAAATACGGGCTGGTTGAACTTACCCAGAGGTTCGGCGATGTGAAAATGCCCGAGATAGTACTTTCAGATACACGTGAAGCACAGAAGAGAAAGATCATGGTTTCACACTTTACTCCGGCATTGATTAATCTGATCGGTGAGGCACTGTCTGCCGGTGAACAGGTGGTGCTTTTAAGAAACAGGAGAGGTTTTGCCACGTTCATCCAGTGCAGGGAATGTGGTTGGATACCACTGTGCGACAGGTGTGCTGTCAGCCTTACTTACCACAAGAACCTGAACAGGCTGGAATGCCATTACTGCGGTAACATCTATCATTTACCTTCAGAATGTGGAAACTGCTCGTCACCTGATCTGGAGATGAAAGGATTCGGTACTGAAAAACTGGAAGATGAGCTGAAAATATTATTCCCTGAAGCTGCTGTTGAGAGGATGGATCTTGATACAACCCGCAGGAAAGGTGCGGTAGAGAAGATAATATCTGATCTGGAGCAGGGTAGGACAGATATCCTGATCGGAACACAGATGGTAAGCAAGGGCCTGGATTTTGAGGGATTAACCGTTATTGGAGTTTTAAACGTTGACAATATGCTTAACTGGCCTGATTTCAGGTCGCATGAAAGGTGTTTCCAGTTAATTGAGCAGGTCAGCGGCAGATCGGGGAGGCGAATTAAAAGAGGGAAGGTGCTGATACAGACCGCTGACCCTTATCTCCGGGTGATGAAGCAGGCTATGAGGCATGACTACCATGCAATGTACATCACTCAACTTGAAGAAAGGAAGGAATTCAACTATCCTCCGTTCACAAGGCTCGTCAGGATATTTGTTAAACACAGCGACAGGAAGATGTTAAAAGAAGGTGCCACACTTCTTGCCGGCAATCTGAAGAAGATCCTTGGGAAGAGGGTCCTGTGC
>JBJKPH010000431.1:0-11531 GCA_046706585.1 Bacteroidales bacterium
GCAATAGCCTCTCACATTGACATGGCGGAAAGACTTGAAATAGCTGGTACAGTTGCAGGTGATGATACTATAATTGTGATTCCCCGAAATAATATAACCTACCCGGTCCTGGCAGATGCGATCAGAATGATCCTGCCGGGTAAAAAAATCTGAAATAACTTATTGTCCAACAACCGGTATTAACCGGTAAAAAAACAAAGAAATGAAAAAAGAGAAAGTTGTACTTGCCTACAGCGGTGGTCTTGATACATCAGTGATTTTGAAATGGCTTACGGAAAAAGGTTATGAAGTTATTGCATACGTGGCCAATGTAGGTCAGGATGAGAACTTCGGTGAAGTTGAAAAAAAAGCCTTTGAGATAGGTGCCTCAAAAGTGGTTATCGGGGATCTGCGTGAAGAATTTGTAACCGATTATATTTTCCCGGCGATAAAGGCAAATGCCATCTACGAGGAGCGGTACCTGCTGGGAACAGCCCTTGCAAGGCCCCTGATTGCAAAAAAGCAGGTCGGGCTGGCCGAGAGTGAAGGAACACGGAATGTTTCTCATGGCGCCACAGGCAAAGGGAACGACCAGGTCAGGTTTGAGTTAGGGTACTATGCCCTGATGCCAGATGTAAATGTTATAAGCCCCTGGAAAAACAACGAATTTTTATCAACATTCAAAGGACGCTCTGATATGCTCAGCTATGCCGGTAAAATGGGAATACCAGTAAAGGCAAGTATAAAAAAGCCATACAGCGAAGATGATAACCTTATGCATATAAGCCATGAAGCGGGAATTCTGGAAAATCCCTTTTATTCGCCAGGGAAAGATATCCTGACGAAGATGGTGATGCCACAGGATGCTCCTGACAGTGTAACTGAAATAGTTATATACTTCAATGACGGAATTCCTGTGAAAGTAACCGATAAAGCCACAGGAAATTCATATACCGCACCACTTGATATTATTAACTGGCTGAATGAAGCAGGCGGAAAAAATGGGATCGGCTATCTTGATATGGTTGAGAACAGATATGTGGGGATTAAGTCGAGAGGAATCTACGAAACCCCCGGCGCAACAATCCTTCTCCAGGCACACAGGGATATAGAAGGTATAGCCATGGACCGTGAGGTAATGAAGATTAGAAATATGCTCACTCCGAAATTCTCAGAAATCGTATATAACGGGTTTTGGTTCAGCCCCGAAATGGATTTTCTTATGGCTGCCATTAATAAGAGCCAGGAACTGATAACCGGTGAAGTACATCTGACACTGTACAAAGGCAATGTCATCATTAACGGAAGAAGCTCCCCCTCATCACTCTATGATGAAAAACTGTCAAGTATGGATATCGAAGGGGGCTTTGACCAGACTGACAGCCTTGGATTCATCAAGATAAATGCCATCAGGCTGATGGCGCACAAGGCAATCCTGAAGGCGTCAGGGAAAAAGGCAATGACAACGATTAACAGCTAATTAAATGGAAAATCTTTGGTTCAAGGGTACCCGGCCGGAAGAAAAGATACATAAATTCACTACCGGCAATGATCATGTGTTCGACCTTATGATCGCAGAATGGGATATTGTGGCTTCGCTGGCACATGCCAAAATGCTTTTGTCATCAGGGCTGCTGACGGTCAGTGAATTCAATTCAATCTCGGATCACCTTTCCGTTCTTCTTACAAGGGCGAATGACGGCACACTCGAAATTGATGATGAAACAGAAGATATCCATTCCCTTATTGAAAATGAACTTACATTGTTGCCGGGTGAGCCGGGAAGGAAGATACACACAGGCAGGTCAAGGAACGATCAGGTGCTGGTAGCCACGAGATTGTTCGTCAGGTCAAAACTGTCTGAAATTGCCGGTGCTGTAGTTTCCCTGGCAAACAAATTACTTTCAAGGGCTGAAAGCAGTTCAATTATCCTCCTTCCTGGATATACACATACACAGGCAGGTATGTTGTCATCATTCGGTCTGTGGTTCGCTTCATTCGCTGAGAGCCTTGCAGATGATCTGGTATTTCTGAAAGCCTCATGGGACCTTAATAACCGTAACCCCCTCGGAACTGCAGCAGGATACGGTACCAGCCTCCCGGTGAACAGGGAACTGACAACATCCCTTCTGGATTTTGATGGAATGGCAGATGTTTCTCCCTATGCACAATTCTCGAGAGGAAAAATTGAAAGGTGTATAGCAGATTCACTCTCTGCAATTGCTTTTACAATAGGTAAAATGGCATCAGAAATGATACTTTTCCTTAGTCAGAATTTCAGATTTATTTCCCTGCCTGAAAATCTGTTTACAGGTTCCAGCATAATGCCTCAGAAAAAGAATCCCGATGTGATCGAACTGATAAGATCAAGATGCAACAGGCTTCAGGCTATACCAAACGAAATTTCTCTTGTAACTGTTAATCTGATCAGTGGATATCATCGTGATTTTCAGCTACTAAAAGAGATACTCTTCCCTGCTCTTACCGGAATTATCGAACTGGTTGAAATGACTGAATGGCTGGTTGGCAATGTTATAATTAATAAAGAAATACTGAACGATCCCATTTATAATCCCTTACTTGCAACCGAATATGCGAACAGTCTTGTAAAAAAGGGTATCCCTTTCCGCGAAGCGTACAAAAGAGCTGCCGCAAAGATCAGTGATCATGATTTCCAACTCCCCGGGATTGAATCATATACACATACAGGCAGTATAGGAAACCCCGGATTTGAAAATGTTGCCGGCCGGATAAAGAGTAGTGGCAAACAATTTGACACCCTGTCTTCACGTTCTTTTTTTACCAGAATTCTAAAGCAATAATCATGAAAAGAATATTCTCTTCATTGTTTTTTATCTCCATGGTTGTAATTTCATGTAAATATTCTGCCCCGATGAATATTACAGAGAATTATAAAAGTGAAATTGCCGCAGCAGAGGATTCTTTCTGCCGGATGGCCGAAAAAAACGGTCTGGCTGAAGCATTTTATTATTTTGCTGATGATAAAGCTTCAGTGCTAAGGGGTGAAAAAATAATATCAGGCAGGGATGCGATAAAAGGATATTACAGTAACCAGAACCTTGAAGGTGTATCTCTTGTCTGGACCCCCGATTTTATCGATGTCTCACCTGATGGAAAAATGGGCTATACCTACGGGAAATATACATACTCACGGAAAGATCCATCAGGAAACTCAGAGGTAAGCAAAGGAATATTTCATACTGTATGGAAAAAGCAACCCGACGGATCGTGGAAGTATGTATGGGATTAACTCTGTTGATAACACGCCCTGAACCTACTGAGTATATTATTCAACACAGGCTAAACAGTCTGAAAAGGATGTGAAAAACTACACTTAACATCTTATATTACTTATATTTACAGCAAGTACCTGGAGTGTTTATTCATATATTCTATTCCGGTTTATATAGGAGTGTGTATTCCATTATTAATCTGACTCTTACAACTCTCAGCCTAAAGCCTGGCTTCATACTAAATCATTATAGGTCACTGCTGATTATCGGCTAATCTGGGTCCCTACGGAGATGCCATCACATATGAACTTATACCGGAGATTGAAAAGAAGTTCAGGGGAATTGGTGAAGGAGGGACCAGTCTCAAAAATCGAAATACCCGGTCACCGTGATTACCTTGGAAATATCACTTCGACGATCAGGGGTCAGAACATGATTGAAAATGCACTTGGGTCAAAAGGAAGGTCAGGCGGACAATGAAATATCTGGCAGGCTGTATATTCACCGCAGGGTGAAGATGTTTATCCCATTCCTTTGTGGCATAAAAATATAACTGACAACAAAATGGGTGATCTTTATTTATCCCTGTCAGCCAGGAAAAGGTAACCGTTACTCTTGATGGTTATGATCTCGATCGAAGGATCTTCGATGAAATAATGTCTTAGTTTCCTGATATATACATCCAGGTTTCTCGAATTGAAATAGGAATCGTCTCCCCACACTGAAAGGAGCAGTTGTTTTCTGGAAGTGATCCCGTTCCTGTTTGACAGAAGAACTTTAAGTACTTCCATGTCGCGACCAGAGAGCTTAATAATTTTCTCATTCATTCTAAGTTCATACCTGCCCTGGTCAAGTATGTATTTCCCTATATTTATCTGCTGCTCCCTGTTACTGATGCTCGTTTTTCCTGTTGTGATTTTAAGCTGGTTCTCGATCCGGGCCACCAGTTCATCAAGGCTGAACGGCTTTTTAATATAATCGGTACCACCCGAATTAAACCCTTTTACCAAATCTGCAACTTCAGTCCTGGCCGTAAGGAATATTACCGGAAGGTCGGGAAGTTTTCCCCTAATAGTTTTACATAGTGTATATCCGTCAACATTGGGGATCATTATATCGATAACACATATATCGGGGAGCCAGTTGTCGAATGCCGGTATTACTTTCGCGCCGTCTTTCTCCCACCTCACTTCATATCCCAACTTCTCAAGCGTCTCTTTCACTATCTTGCCCAGGAGTTCCTCATCCTCAACATATAATATTTTTGTCCTCAATGTGTCCTCTTTGGTATACTTATTATGAATGAGCAGCCTCTTTCATTATTTCTTGCCCTTATGGTCCCTTTATGAAGGCCTACAATAAGAGAGGCAAAACTCAGGCCCAAACCATATCCCTTAACATTATGAGTATCTTTTTCAGGTACTCTGAAAAATTTTTCAAATATCTTTTTCAGGTATGCCTCGGGTATCCCCGGCCCGTTATCCGTAACAGTTATAGTTGTATAACGATCATTTTCAGCCAGCTTAACTTCAATGACAGTTGAACCATTGCCATACTTCAGGCTGTTATCAAAAAGATTCAGCAAAACACCGGTCAGGTATAAGGGATCAGCATAACCCTCAACCTGACCCTCAGGTTCAAAGATCACTGTAGCACCTGCCTCATCTGTTCTTGGCTTCAGGGATTCAATAGCTTCCCTAATGAGAAGAGAAATATCAATCCTTTGCAGATTGATTATCGCACCATCCTGTTCAAGGATCGAATTGTCAAGAACTTTATTTATTAACAGTTCAAGTCGTTTCAGCTCTCTTGATGCCATGTCAAGGTATTCTCCTGCCACAACAGGATCGATCTTCAGGTCATGTTTCCTGATCGCTTCAAGGGCCACCTTTACTGTTGAGACAGGAGTTTTCAATTCATGAGACATATTGCTCACAAAGTTGTTTCTCATCATGTTAAGTATAAACTGCTTCTTCATGCTCCTGTAAGCCAGAAAAAAGGCTGAACCTGTTAACAAGATAAGTATGATCACAAATGCCATCTGGGGGATAATCTTTCCCAGCAGGTATGCCCTGTAACCCACAACCGATACCCGGGGAAAAAGCTTCTCGGAAATATTAATGATCATTTCATTTTTCCCGTTAGCACTATCTCCTGCCAAAGGGATCCATTTTATTTCAAAACCTAATCCTTCAGATCTTAATCTGGTCTCATAATCTGATTTGAACAACGCGCTGTCAGGTTCCGGCAACATACCTGCTATTGCCTTCAACGGGATTCCGGTAGTATCATTAGTCTCACCTATTATCAGTTTTATGCTTCGCAATAGCAGTTCTTTCCTTTCGGCATTCTGCTTTATTTCAATGTTCCTTTCTATGGAATCGCCTTTCGAAGTCATCGTAATTGTATAATAGGAATCACCGGAAATTAAAGCTATTCTCTTAGTAGTATCCATTTCTGTTGCTGTAGTGTCGGCTACACAAACACTTTGCCCTGAGATCCTGATGCCTCTGAAAACTTTAAGGCTGTCTCCCAGGGCAGGCTTGATATAATGATCCAGCAGCATCGAATCGATAACGACCTGTTTTGATTCCGTGTAATCAAGTGTTAACTTCTCATACAGGTTATTCCTTTCATCAAGATACTGTCCTCTCAGCCAGTAAAGAGTAAAGCCAATAAGTAAAGCCTGGCTAACAACCATAAGAATGGCGATCCTGGTATGTCTGTCACTCAATTTCATGATATTCAAGTACAAATATAATATGATGGTGTTATTATATGTCTGCCATTAACCTTAATTAACCTTGTTTGTCAAATCCTTAACATACTTTCCTTTTCTGATAGAATATTTTTGAGGAAAAATCAATAATTATGAAAACTTATTCTCTTATTATCATGTTAATTCTTGGCCCGCTGATTTCCCGGGCACAGGAAAAACCCGCCGGTGATATTACATCGGGCACCATCACTTTCGAGGAAAAAATAAAAATTGATATTAAACTTGAAGGAGTGCCGGCCGAAATGGCCGATAAAATACCCAAAGAACGAAAATCTGTAAAACTTCTTCATTTCACACCTGCGGCCACCCTTTTCGAGGATGGTAAAAACGTTGATGATGATATGATGATGGAACAGGGAGAGGGTATTAGGGTCAGGATGATGGGGTCGGCTGACAACAAGCTGTATACCAATCTGAAAGAAAATAAGATCATTGAGCAGAGAGATTTTATGAACAGGATGTTTCTCATTGAAAGGAGTCCGGTTGAGAGAAACTGGAAGATAACCGGCAACCAGAAAGTTATCCTTGGATATCCATGTATGGAAGCTACCACCCAGGATACTGCAGGTATTAAGACAACCGTTTGGTTTGCTCCGGGACTGTCTGTAAAGGGTGGACCGGCTAATCTTGGGAATCTCCCCGGTATGGTTCTGGAAGCCGACATAAATAATGGAAGCAGAACATATATTGCACAGACTATCGACCCTGTCTCTGAAGCTGACCTCGATCTGCAGAAACCTAAAAACGGCAAAAAAGTATCCGAGAAGGAATACAATGAGCTCGTTGCAGAAAAAATGAAGGAAATGGGTATCGAAGGCGGACAACCCGGATCGGGAGGAGCACAGGTAAGAATAATGATCAAGAACTGATTTTTCATGAGGACAGCTCTTTTATTCGTTCTGTTGCTTCTTGCAGTATCAGCAAATGCTCAGAACTACACCCTCAGGGGAGAAATTATCGATGAAACTGCGGTTCCGATGCCATCAGCAACCGTAGTACTCCTTGATCCTTCTGATTCAACAATGCTCTATTTCGGGATAACGGGAAACACCGGTAATTTCGAGATAAGAAATATTAAGAAGGGAAATTATCTTCTTCAGGCTTCATTTATTGGATATACAGCAATGTACAGGAACCTTAACATCCCTGAAATGCCTGATGGCAATCTGGGCACACTGGTACTGGTGCCGCAACCTGTAAATATCGACCAGGTTAATGTTACTGCTGAACGTATACCCATGCAGATACGGAAAGACACTATTGAATATGACGCCAAAGCCTTTAAGGTTAAACCAGATGCAGTAGCTGAAGAGCTCATCAAAAAGCTTCCCGGCATAGAGGTCGATCGCTCGGGAAATATCAAGGCTCTGGGAGAGGATGTCAAAAATGTTCTTGTCGACGGAAAAGAATTTTTCGGGAACGATCCCAAGGTGGCTACCAGAAACCTTCCTGCAAATGCCATCGATAAAATACAGCTTTTCGATAAATCGACTGATGAATCACAATTCACTGGTATTGATGACGGGATAAGGAACCAGACACTTAATCTTGTACTCGATGAAGATAAGAAAGCAGGTCTTTTTGGCGATGTCTCAGCCGGGGCCGGAACCGGTAATCATTACCAGGCCAATGCCAAAGTTTATCATTTTACTGATAAAGTACAGATTGCTGCTCTGGGGATGTATAATAATATTAATCAGTTCGGCTTTTCAATAAGCGATTATATTTCCTTTAGCGGCGGGCTTGGCGCACTCTCATCAGGAACTGGCAGGTTAGTGCTTGGAGGAGAAAGCAGTTTCCCGGTAAATTTCGGACAACCGGTATACGGATTTGGATCTAACGGTGCTGCAGGATTTAATTTCTCAGTTTCAAGATCCGCTAATAACAGATTCTTCGCAAGCTATCTTGGCAATGGAGCAAGCCGCGATCTCAAAGAGAGCACATCTACCCACTATTTCACACCAGGTGAATCATATTCAGTGAATGAAGAAGTGACCCAGGTAAAAAGAGATACTGCTCACAGGCTGAATTTCGGCTGGAGGAACCAGATAGGGGAAAAACAAAATATTATCATTAATGGCGGTCTGTCATACAATACCGGATCAAATCCCTTGAGTTCATTATCATCAAGTTACCTGGAGGATGTCCTGGTAAATGATATGGAAAGAACTACAACCGACTTTTCGAAAAGGATCTCCGGAAACACCGATGCGTCATACCTGCTGAAGATTAACGAAGGAAAAACGATCCTTAAACTGTCGGGGCGTGGCAATTATTCAGGATCAAATTCAAACACATCATTCCTTAATTCAATAAAGTACTTCAATCCCTCATCGCAGGAAATCAGTAATCAGTTCATTGATATAGGCAGCACAGGTTACTCCTATAGCGGAACGCTCTCATTTACACAAAAAGTGACCAGAAATTCCTTTATTGATCTTTCTCTTAATGCAGGTGAGTCAATCGATGACTTCCTGCGGGACCAGGGTAATATAAACGGGATCCTGATCCCTGTTGATTCATTGAGCCCTGATTTCAATAAAACTGAACGATACCTTAGACCCTCACTTACATGGAAGGCTGGGACAAATAAGTCTCTGTTATCCCTCGGTCTGTCATACTACAAAGGCAATTACTCAACATTATTAAATGACGGAAAGAGGGAGATCAGGGATTATTCTTTCATTTTACCAAGGGTTTCCTGGGAATTTGATTACAGGTCGGGCCGCAGGTTAATGTTTAACTATACGACTAATGTGAGTACTCCCGGAATTAACCAGTTGATGCCGGTAGTAAATAACTTCAACTCACTATCCCTGCTGTACGGAAACAGAGATCTCCATCCGGAGTATATACATTCTGTAAGGACTAACTGGTGGCTGTTCGATCAGTTCTCATTCACAACACTTATAACCGGCATTGACCTTACCTATACAAAGGATAAGATCAACTACTCCCGGAATGTCAACAGTGAATTGCAACAGGTTATAATGCCTGTGAATGTTAAGGATGACTGGACCGGAAGTACAAGTGTTAATTTTACAACACCCATAAGACCAATTGGGATGCTGGTTACCCTCGATATCAGCGAACGCTATAACAGGGGTATAAATATCATCAACGGAACAGAGAACATAAATCGCAACATGAACCATGACATTTCCCTGAGCCTGGCTAACCGGAAAAAGGATAAATGGGATATTGAAACAGGTGCTGACCTTTCACTCACCAATTCAAAATACTCTGTGCACCAATCTCTGGATAATGTCTACCGTGATATTTCATGGTACAGCGATCTGAGGTACACACCAGGAACACATCTCAGCATGAGCATTTCGGCTGACATCACCAAATACTCGGCACAGAATTTCTATGATACACAACTGGTTCCCCTTATTGGGGCAGAGATCAATATTTATCTGCTGCAGAACCAGAGGGGTGTTTTCACAATATCAGGTATTGACCTGCTTAACAGGAATACAGGCATCGAAAGGCAGAGTGAACTGAACTACCTTCTTGAAAGAAATTCATCAATGATCGGCAGGTATATTATGTTCTCATTCAAGTACAGGCTGAATAGATTCGGTGAAAACAATAATGGCATCGATATCCAGGTGAAGAAAAGATAAATATGTGTTGGTCGCGATTTGATGCCTTTTGTTGGTCGAGATTTGTAATCTCGACCTTAACATTTGAGTGGATGTTGGTAAGTTTGAGTGTCGCAGATCCGGAGATCTGCGACTAACTGGAGGGGTTGGAGACTGCGACTAACGGTTTAGCTTTTGCTCCAGGCCCCTACCCACTGCAGGCGATAAGTATCAGAATCCCAACTTTTCCCTAATATCTGCAGGAACAGCATCTTTATGGACCATGATGAATATTACCTTGGCCTTAACAAAACTCTCCGACATATTCAGGTAGCCGTTGAATCTGCTCCGTTCGGTACCCCATGAATTTTTTGTTATATAGTATTTAGTACCATTCTGATCCTTTACAATTCCTGTTATATGCATCAGGTGATCATCGGTAGTAGTAAAATTCTCATAGCCTGCCTGCCGGATCTCCTGGGTAACATCGACTTCGGGAAAAGGCTTTTCAAATTTATAGGCCTCCTCGAGCCTCTGGGCAGGTGTCATATTCTCGAACCTTGCCCTGTCGGTCTGTGAATAATCTTCAGTCTTCATTACTTCCGGGTTTATTGCAACCCCGTTAGCATGTGAGAATCCTTTTTCGCTTACATCACCGTCCCAGTCAACAGTATACCCGTTTTCCAACGCATAATCCATCACCCTGACCAGTTCATCTATAGGAACATTGTACATTGCCTCATGTGCCCAGTTATCAGGAACCTCTACCTGTCCCTTTGTATAGAACGGGAAGTGACTGAATGAGGTTATCTCTACATAATCGTCAGGATTAATGCCAAGGCTGGCTGCAAATGTTTTCGGTGTATAACTTTTACCCTTATAGGTAAATGTTTCAGGCATTTTGCCTAGGTAAATGTCGAGGATCGAATTCACCACATCCCAGTACTGATCACTTTCATTTTTCCTGTCAACCGCTACAGGGGCCACAGCATCGATAAAAGCCTGAAGTTCACTGTGGTTATGTGATGTGTTACCGTTCACCAACCCGGTATATACCTCGTCCGGGACCATACCGTCGTTCCTGAATACCCTCATCCAGTCGTGGGCAAGAGATCCTGGCCCCAGGTTACCCTTTCCGCGTCTGAGGTAATTGTCCTTCAGCCTGTCGAGGTAGTTATTCCTTACCACGAACATTTCCGACAGGTCATACTCACCTTTACCCATCCTGATAAGTTCAGATTCAATAAACGATGTGGTTGCAAAATCCCAGCAGGTACCTGTCCTGGCCTGATTCTTTACTGAAGTTGCCGGGAGACTGACAACCGTAGTGAATTTATAACCACTCTCCTGTTCTGCACTTTGCCTTGCCCTTTGTGCAGGAGCTGCAACAAATATGAACAGTGCGATCAATGAAGCTATTGTCCTAATTTTCATGATATAAATATTAATTTGTGGATCTTTTAAACATACCCCCAAATTTATAATAATTTAAATGAATTGATAATTATTATGTTAATTAACCCGAACACACCCTGCGTCTGGTCGTACTTATGTTATTAAGCAGTAATGTTATCATTGAAAATCTCAAAAAGATTTTCTTTTTTGCATTACAAATTTGTCTGATATCATGAAATATTCATTTTCGTTTCTTTTAATCCTGCTGAGAGCAGGAATCAACTACCAGTTAGGTTTTACAAGTTCAGAATATACCGTTTTAGATGGAGTGAAAGTTGTAGATCAGTGGATGAATACCATGGGGCTCACTGCAGGGATGTCATTCTGAAAAGAAAGTAAAAAGTAAATCTGTGTCGTCAATTGTAAAGCATTGCAGAACATTTCAGTAATAACCCTCTAAAGGATGATTTTATTGTTCCGTTGATCTGCATAAAACATGTTTTGCAACACAACACCAAGAACATTAAAACTTTCTCT